>JAFOKI010000158.1 GCA_017419895.1 Eubacterium sp.
CCTGCTATGTTTACGCGTACGCCCAGAACGGCGTTTGCGCAAAAATCAAGGTGACTGTGAAGTAACGTCGCAGACCACTGCGAAACAGGGACGCGCAAGGCGAGGCCTCGACTAATTGATATAAGGCAGGAGCCGGATCCATAGGTCCGGCTCCTTTGTTTTATGTGTTTTCGGGTGGTTTGGCTTAACTATTGTCCCTTTTTTAAATATATAGCTAAAAAGGGTAACACCTTGCGCGATCCGGTCACAAATCTGCCGATCCGGCCTGATTTGTGTAATATTTTCAACGATCTTAAGGGGTGCGAACCATCAGATGGCGAGGCTGATCATCGGGACAGGCTATACCCATTGGAAAAGTTACACAAATGCCGCAGTAAACCACGTTTTGTGTAACAGACAGGTGGGTTTCGGATCAATAATAGCCGCGCGGAGCGAATACCACGAAAGCGTTGTAGCGCATGTGTTCGTATGAAACGACTTCTCCGCCGCCAACGCCCGAAAGTCTGGATCCAATCGAGATACTGCCTTCGGTGCCATAACCGAGCGATGTCGAATACTGCAGATCGACTATGTCAAATTTATTCTCCCTCACCAGACCGTTGATCCTGCCGGTGAGATTTCCGAATGTGGATTCCTGAAGCTCGCAGATATACAGATAAGGATATTCGCGGCCTTTATAGAAACAGTTCGGCAGCCTAGCGACACCGTATCCCCTTTTTAGAACGTACTTTTCGATGGGGTGGCGGCGTTCAAGTTCGGCGAGGTTGCGCTTCATCTGTTCCTTCCGCTCGTATTCTTTTTGCTCCGCTTCCGTTCTTTCGGTCTTCTGTTCCGGTTTCCGTTTTGGAAACTGATTGAACATATTAAAAGCCTCTTCAAACGTCGAGGAAAAATGACTGAAATCGTCGTTTTTGTTTGCCATAATCTGTCTCCATTCCGATGCGCAGCCTTTGATCCTGCCGTTTCGCAGCAGCGATTCTATTGCGCTGCCGCTATGTTCTTGAGCACACTTACCAGTTTTTCGTAATCCGATCTTTCATTCCCGATTCCCGTAACAAAGAGGACTGCCCTATCCGTTGCGAGTTCCGGCCAGATGCCGCGGGCAATCAAAGCCTGCTGCAGCTGTATCCCATCCATACCGTCCATCGACATCAATATCTTGGTTTCGTCCGTGACCATGTCATTCAGGCAAATGCGCACATCCGGGACGGCTGCCATTTCTTTCCGTAACCAAAGAATGTTTTCATGCCATTCCTTAATGAGCTGTTCCCCGCACTTTTCCATGATTTCTGCGTTCAGCGCGAGCGATTCCATCAGAATATATGAGGGGCTTGACGACTCGAACAAAGCAAGTGCTTCTTCGAAGGCCTGCGTCGAAACTCTGTCGCCGAATATGTGGGCGACCGCCGACTGCGTAAAAGAAGCAAGCGTTTTGTGCGTGCTTTCGATCACAATATCGGCGCCGCAGCGCGCCGCCGATGCCGGAGGCATTCCTTCCGGTTCCCTTACAAAGCGGTCGAAGTACGCAAGGTGCGCGCCGTGCGCCTGATCGCAGATCAGGCGCAGCCCGCGGGCATGGACGACCTCGGCGATGCCCGCGAGCTCGCTCATCACGCCGTAATAATTTGGATGCGTGATGAGCACGGCGCGCGCCGCCGGGTACTTGTCCATCATTTCTTCTATATCCCGCGCTGTCACACAGGCGGTAAAGTCCGGATCAACCGGTAAATCTATACATGAATCGTATGCTTTGCCATTCCCCATCACAACGGCCTTAGCGCCGGCAAGTCTGATACCATTCATCACGGATCTGTGCGGCATCGGGGAAACGATGACTGTATCCCCCGGGGACAGGACCGAGTATAATGCGGCCTGGATGCCGGCTGTCGATCCGTTTACCAGAAGATAACTCGCGCGGCTTCCGCTTTGTTTTCTGTACATTTCAGCGACATCAGAAATGATCCCCTCGCGGGCAAACAGATTGCCCGAACCCGGGATCTCCGTGATATCGCGGTCAGCGGCAGCTGCCAGGCAGCTTGTGCCGGCATTCCCAAGAACCGAAGCTGCGTCTGCTTCTCCGATCGCTTCCCGTATCAGCGTGCGCCTAAAAAAACGGGCGCCTTTGTGACCCGGAGTATGGAAACTGACAGCACCTGAAGCCGCGTATTCATTTATGAAATCAGTAAGCGGATTAGACATTCAGATCTTTCACCATTATGTATTCTTCGGTATTTTCACCGATCGTCCTAAAACCAGCCCGCTCGTACATGCGGACGGCATAGTTTGCTTTCTGGACAGCGAGCGAAACGCGGCTGAAGCCTTTGTCACGAAGGCGGCTGCAAAGTTCGTCAAGCAGCCCGGTGCCGATCCCCCGCTCACGGTAAGGCGCCTTGACGGAGATCGCGATCGACGGGGTATCGTCATCTACATGTCCGTAATCATTCATGATCCTGGACCATGCCGCGCCTACCTGGTGAACCGGAGCGCTGTCACTGTCGCCATTAACGATGCCACTGTCACCGTTGCCGCTCTCAGCGCTGCCACTGTCATCGCTGCCACTATCGGCACTGAGATCCGCGACCACGCAGATGTCTGCCTCCCCTGACCCGAAATCCTCATAATAAACCGCCAGTTCGGGCAGATCCACGATTGACCTGTCAGGCGGTTCGACACCTTCCGGTATGAAAATCGCGTCGTAAAGGAAATCCTTCAGCAGTCCGTATTCACTTTTCGCCATCAACCTTACAGTCATTATTATACCAAAACCGGCTTATTCGCCCTGCTGCGCCAGCCTGTCCACCAGGAACGCGAGCACGCGGTCGTTGAAATCCTTTGCCTGCTCGTAAACGCCGTGGCTGTAGCCTTCGTACATGAACAGTTCGCTTCCGGCGATCTTCCCGTGTATATCGACGGATGCCTGCGCGTTTACGATTTTGTCGCGGCTTGCGCCTAAGATAAGAGTCGGGCACGCGATCTTGTCCAGTTCATCATAAACGTCATGTTCCAGACAGGACTTCGCGAGGATCTTGAATCTCGTATAGTCCTTAGGCTTCGCGAAAGCGAGGGCTTTGTTCATGATCCTGCCGCGTCTCAAGTAGGCGCCTGTGTAGGAGCGCTCGGCGGTGTCGACCATTATACCGCGGTAGTCGTCTCTGTCGGCCATATCGAGCCAGGTCCCGATGGCGGTCTTCATTGTGTCATTCGGTTTGGACGCGGTGACAGCAAGCACGAGGCTTTTCACTCTGTCCGGATGCCGGATCGCGAGCTGCTGCGCTATCATTCCGCCCTGGGAGACCCCGAATACATGGGCTGAACCGATCCCGAGCCTCTGCATTATCTCATCCAGGTCGTCTGCCATGTCAGCCGTGGTGAATCCCGCCGGCATGCCGTTACGACGGCTGAAAACATATACCTTGAAATACCTGGCGAAGGCTCTGTACATCAAAGCGAACGGAACCGCTACGCCTTTTGCGGTCTTGAAACCGTCACCGACACCGGGGAGCATTATCAGCGGTTCGGTACCCGTACCGAAACTTATGTAATAGCAGTCGGTCCCGCCTACCGCGATTACCCCGTTTTTTGCGCTTTTTACCAGATCGATAGTTCCCATATAAATTCCCTTTTTTAAAGCAGCGGGCTGAACAGTCTCAAAGCAAATCCCAGTACGGAACCGATGTAACGTTTCCTTAGGCCTTCCTCGTTCAGCCGTTCGCTCGTCAGCATAGTCCTGACGAAGTCTTCCCTTAAGCCTTCGATCACTTCCCGGTTCTCCATGATCAAAGTGCCGCACTCGAAATGCAGGAAGAAACTGCGGAAGTCGAAATTGATAGTGCCGACCACGGCGGCTTTGTTGTCGCAAAGCACGCACTTGGAATGAAGGAATCCCGGCGAATACTCATATATCTTGACCCCTGCCTTCATGAGATTCGCATAGTAGGAGCGCGTCACCGAGTACACGACGCGTTTGTCCGGGATGCCGGGAACGATAAGCCTCACATCTACACCGCGCTTGGCCGCGGTCTTGAGGCCCTCCTCCATCTCGTTGTCGAGCACGAGATACGGTGTGAAAATATACAGATTCTCGGTAGCCTGATCCATTATCTCGAAATAAACCGTCTCACCGACACGCTCGTCATCGAGCGGGCTGTCCGAGAAAGGCTGGATCACACCGTCCGCTTCGAACGGCTCAGGATGGTAGGCGTGCGGCGCGAAAGCTTTGTAGTCGCCGTCGCGTTTTTCGAACGTGTTCCACATGTTGAGGAACATGACGGTGAAATTCCAGACCGCATCGCCCCGGAGGCGGATACCTGCGTCCTTCCAGTGCCCGAAGCGAACAGTTTTATTGGCGTATTCGTCGGCGATATTCGCTCCGCCGCTGTACGCGGTATGGCCATCGATCACCATTATCTTGCGGTGGTCGCGGTTGTTGTAGATCAGTGAAAAAATCGGTTTGACCGTGTTGAAAGCCATGACTGAGATCCCGGCGGCTCTGAGGTTCTTCACGAAATGCTTCGGCAGGATTCTGGCGCTCCCGAAATCGTCATAGATGATGCGGATGTCGACGCCCTGTGCAGCTTTCTCTTTCAGTATTGCGAAGATGCTGTCCCAGAGCTCGCCCCGCCCGATTATAAAATACTCTATAAATACAAAGTGCTCCGCCGACTTAAGATCCTCCAGCATGTCCGCAAACATGCTGTCACCCAGCGGATAATACTTGGTCTCGGTGTTCGTCCATGCCGGGTAAAGCCCGTAGTCGTGCAGATACCGCGCTGTCGTGCGCATGCGCTCGTCTTCGATCGTCTCTAACGGCATGACCTGGTCCAGGTCATGTCTGTGCGGTACTTCCTGCGCCAGGATCTTCCTCTGGAGCGATTTGGTCGTACGCTTGCGCCCGTACAGCAGATATAACAAAGCTCCCGCTGCCGGCATTACCGCTATCAGGAACATCCATCCTATTTTATACGCCGGGTGGTACGAGCTCCAGACTACCATCAGGATCATAAAGAGCCCGAACGCACCCATTGCGGTTCCCACCCATCCCGCGTAATCCTGGAACTGCACCAGAAGCACGATAACATAAAGAAACTGGATAAGGAACAACAGTGCGGTGATCGTTATTCTGTTGAATACGATTCCTATTAAATTGGAAAGCAAGCTGTGACGCTCTCTCATGCCTCTCTCCTGTCGGCTGACATCCGCCGCGCCGGATCTGCTGCCCGGCGGCTGACAAAAAATCCGCGGCGGCCGGCATGGCCGCCGCGTATGGCTGCTCTGTTGCTACTTGATTTCTATCTTCTCGATGCCGCCCATGTACGGTCTCAAAACTTCCGGTACGATGACGCTTCCATCTTCCTGCTGGAAGTTTTCGAGGATCGCTGCGGTCGTACGTCCAGCCGCAAGTCCGGATCCGTTGAGAGTATGCACGAATGCCGGTTTCCCGCCGCCGGGACGGTAACGCATGTTCATTCTGCGAGCCTGGAAATCCGTCATGTTGGAGCATGACGAGATCTCGACATATCTGTTGTAGCTCGGAATCCAGACTTCCACGTCGTAGGTCTTGGACGATCCGAATCCGATGTCGCCGGTACAAAGCGTGACTACCCTGTACGGAAGTCCGAGTCTTCTCAGTATATCTTCCGCGTTGTCTGTGAGCTTCTCAAGTTCGTCCCAGGAAGTTTCGGGTGCTACGACTTTTACCATTTCAACCTTATTGAACTGATGCTGGCGGATCACGCCTCTCGTGTCGCGTCCCGCAGAACCCGCTTCAGCGCGGAAGCAGGGTGTGTAAGCCGTATAGTAAAGCGGCAGTTCGTCTTCCGACAGGATCTCGCCTGCCCTGAGGTTCGTCAGGGGAACTTCAGCCGTCGGGATGAGGAACATATC
>JAFOKI010000159.1 GCA_017419895.1 Eubacterium sp.
ATAGACTGATTCGGGTATATTGCCGCCGCTCATCGCCGCTGACCGGGACGAAGGATACTTTCTGATCCTTGCAGTGATCACGTCAGTTTTGACGTTAGTATTATAGTTTGCGGCAAGTGTGTTTATAAGACCTTTATATGTCTCGTAGCATCTGTTGTACGCGGATTCGCGCACTTTCCTGTCGTAACTTCTCATGTATTTGATGTAGTTTCCATGAGTGAGCGCGACCGTATTTCCGGATTCGTCTTCGATTTCACCGAATTTCATATCAGCGTCGTTGAGCATTGTAAATACAGTATCAGGCGCGCCGAGAACTTCACCGAGTTCGGCGAGAAGGTGTTCTTCCGTATCTGAAAGCACATGTTCCTTCTGACGCATCGCGTCTTTCAGGACATGGTCATAGAGGTCCAGACCGGGTTCTTCTTTCATGAACTTCGTTATCGTTTCAGCAGAAAGCTCAATGAGTTCGGGTGTGAAAAAGCTAAGGCGGGCGGATATACCGGAAGCTGCTGCTATTATCCTGTCGAACATAGCCTGCTGTTCAGGCACTCTGTTGTCTTCATCAAGTTTCATCCTTGCGAAAACAAACAGTTTTTCGACTATCAGTCCGATATCGTCACTACTCCTAAGCGCTTCAAGAAGGGTACCCGCGGATTCACCCAGACGACCCTTAAAGGATAAAAAAGCCTCTGACATTTCAGTGACTTTTTTTAAGTCCGCATCCCACTCAGCGGAATCTGAATACATGGTGTCGAGAGCCCATTTGAACTCTTCGGGGATCTCGTTTCTTTGTTTGATTTTTGTATCTGCCATGACAAGTGCCTCTCTTTACATAATGTTAGGATAATTCTATACCAAAGAAGCGTAAAAAGCAAAAAATGTGATATAATTTAATTTACGCATGTATTCAGATCGGAGATTAAAATGGACAATAGATTTATAGGCGTATTCGACTCGGGAATAGGCGGGCTTACAAGCGTATCCTGCATAATGGACATGTTTCCAAATGAAAGAATTCTCTTTTTCGGGGATACCGCAAGAACACCTTACGGATCGAAGGCTCCGGAGACGATCAGGAGATTCACGCTTCAGATAGGCGAATTCATGAAAAATAAAAATGTCAAGATGATGGTAGCCGCATGCAATACGATAAGCTCGGTATCGCTTGACGTGCTGTCTGATAAGTATCCGGGCATTCCTGTTATAGGAACGATTGAGCCGACTGCGCATGTGGTTGCCAAGAAATGCGATCCAGGTGAACACATCGGTATTCTTGCGACAAAAACGACCGTCGCGACCGAAATGTATCCGAAAAGCATCAAAGAGCTCAAACCGGATATGGAGAACATTTATCAGAAAGCATGTCCGGCTTTTGTTCCACTCATAGAAGAAGGGATCATCGATAATCCCATAATGGATCAGACGATAAGATATTATCTCGACGATTTCATCAGGGAAAATGAAATAGACACGCTCGTCCTGGCATGTACGCATTATCCGCTCATCGCGCCTAATCTCAAGCGGATCTATCCGGGCATAAGGCTTATAAATTCATCAAAAGAGACGGCTGTAGCCGTAGGAATGGCGCTTGAAAAGTATGGCATGAACGCAGACGAAACGCAGACACATGAGAATACTTTTTACGCCAGCGACCTTTCGGAAAACTTTGTTGACATGATAGATCTGATACTTAAGGATGAACAGGATCCCGGAAGGATCAGATTCAAGAATCTCGACGCGATCAGTGATTAAAGGGGCTTTATATGGATAAAAACAGACTGCTCGGGATCCTTGGTATAGAAAGCGGGGATGACCTGAGATTTTTCGAGGATTTCGCTGAAATCGTGGAAACGGAAGAAGAGATAGAAGCTGCAGTACTTGCTGAAATATTGGCTGAAGCAGACATGGAAGTGTTTGAGGAGCTTTGTGAGGGGTATTTTGATGAACTGAAGGGTTTCCTTGACGACTCAGGGGGAGAAATTCGGGACATAACGGATGATATAAAGAAAGCGATCTGCGGAAGGTCGGTGATCCTGAGAGAAGCATATGACAGACATGAACTGTCGGAGGCTGCTGAGGCGCTTGCCAATGAGCTTATTAAGTTCAGGGACTGGTATTCCGCTGACGGCAGCGTCGTCTGCACAAGTCATGATACAGGAGACACGGAGCTTATATCGGTAAGGGACGCGGTGCTGTCTTCGAGGCTTGAAAAGCTCGGGGGAGAAAGCTTTGATTTCGATTTCGGAAGCGCTTTGCTCTACGATTTCGATGATTACGAAGAACCGAAAAACAACATGAGTTAATACCGCTTATGGGGGTATATGAGTTTTGATAATCACAAGAAACCTAAGCAACGGAATACGGGTAGTAATGGAAGAAATGCCTGCGGCATGGTCTGTTTCCGTGGGGATATGGGTAAAAGCCGGCGCTGTCGACGAGACTGAAAAGAACCGTGGGATCTCGCATTTCATTGAGCATATGATGTTCAAGGGAACAAAGAACCGTGACGCACGCAGGATCGCGGCGGATATCGACTGTCTCGGTGCTCAGATGAATGCTTTTACGGGCAAGGAAGCAACATGCTACTACATAAAATCCACGACAGAGAATTACAGGAAGGCTGCGGACGTGCTTTGTGACATGCTTGAAAACTCACTGTTCGCAAAAGCAGAGCTTGACAGGGAACGCGAGGTTATCTGCGAAGAGATCAAAATGAGCAGGGACGATCCGGATGATTCAGCTCATGAAGGACTGTTGAGACTGATATATAAAGACGCTCCGCTCGGAAATTCGATACTCGGAACAAGATCTTCGCTTATGAGCATCACCTCCCGTTCAATGCGTGAGCATGTGATGCGCGAGTACACCAGGGATTCGATAGTCATTTCTGCGGCTGGGAGATTTGATCCGGATGAGCTTTGTGAGTATTTCGAGGGAAAACTCATGTCTTTAGGTGAACGCAAACCGCCGAGAAAAACCGTTGGATTCACATACGAACGCGGTTTCACATCAGGAGTCAGGGATATCATGCAGGCACATATATGTATGGGGACGAAAGCGCTGCCGATGGATGATGACCGGTCATACGGGCTTCAGATACTCAGCAACCTGTTTGGCGGAAGCATGAGCTCCAGGCTGTTCCAGAATATCCGCGAACAGAAAGGCCTGGCATACTCAGTCTTTTCGACCACGGGGTCATTCAGTGACTCGGGATACTTCGAAATATATGCCGGTGTTGGGAAAGAAAATGTCAAGAAAACTGTCGATGCGGTAAAACAGGAAATAGATAAGCTTGCATCGGAAAGTGTGACATCTGAAGAACTGGATGCTTCCAGGGAGCAGATGAAAGCAAGTTACGTTTTCAGCGGAGAGAACACTTCGAGCAGGATGATAGTCAATGGCAAGAATTATCTGCTGTCAGGCAGAACATACCAGCCGGAAGAAGTAATGGCCGGTTACGATGCGGTGACAGTCGAAGAAATAGACAAGATAAAAGCGCTGATATGCGATACCGGAGAATATTCGGTTTCGGTTATCAGCGGCTGGAGAACAGATCTCAGGAGGTTGATGGAGTGAAACTCAGAATCATATCAAAAAGCGGAAGGATCCCGGCTTATGAGACTGCCGGGGCGGCAGGATTCGATATCGCGGCGTTTCTCGATGAACCGGTTACTTTGATGCCGGGGGAAAGAGCGCTCATACCCACAGGTCTGTATTTTGAAGTACCGGAAGGCTACGAAGCGCAGCTCAGAGCCAGGAGCGGACTTGCCATCAAGCGCGGTATCGGCCTTGTGAACGGCATCGGAACGATTGATGCGGATTACAGGGGTGAGGTCAAAGTTGCGCTGATAAACTGGGGAAACGAACCGTTCACGGTAAATAATGGGGAACGCATCGCACAGGTCATAATAAACAAGTTTGAGAGAGTTGAAATAGAGCTTGCTGACGAGCTCACTGATACGGAACGCGGAAGCGGCGGATTCGGTCATACGGGTGTCTGAGAAATGCTGGTCAGGCAGGATTTAGAGAAAAGGGAATATGATCTGCTTTCGAGCCGCGCAACACGTGCGGCGGAAAGCAAAGGACGCGCTGTTCCTGAGGATGATTGTGACTTCAGAACAGTATTTCAGCGCGATAGGGACAGGATAATCCATTCAAAAGCGTTCAGACGCCTGATGCATAAAACACAGGTCTTTCTGTCGCCTGAAGGTGATCATTACAGAACCCGTCTCACACACACGCTTGAAGTCACGCAGGTCGCGAGGACGATATCGAGAGCGCTCGGTCTGAACGAAGACCTGACAGAGGCGATAGCACTTGGTCACGATCTGGGTCATACGCCTTTCGGGCATAATGGCGAGGCCGTGCTTAACGATTTGTATCCGGGTGGATTTCGTCATAATGAACAAAGTCTACGAGTGGTCGACGTGCTCGAATCCGGTATCGGAAGGCGAGGAATGAACCTGACGTTTGAGGTACGCGACGGCATATTAAACCATACAGGTTCGCTGCCGGTCGCTACACCCGAAGGCGCTGTCGTTAAGATAAGTGACAGGATCGCTTACATAAATCACGATATAGACGATGCCGTACGGAGCGGCATACTGAAGCTTGGCGATCTTCCGGAAAGCGCGATGCTTTGTTTCGGAATGACACATTCTGAGAGGATCAGCTCAATGATCGGAAACGTGATACAAGTCAGCGATTCTTCGGACAGGGTAGGTATGGACGAGGAACACACTGAGCAGCTTCTGCTTCTCAGAAGTTTCATGTTTGAGAATGTCTACATGAGTCCAAATGTTAAAAAAGAAGAAGAAATCAACAAAGTTGCACAGGTGATCGAATCACTTTACAACTATTATGTGCGGGATCCGTCCAGACTTCCTGATGACATCCAGTTCGTCGTGGAAGAAGAGGGACCGGAGACCGCAGCAAAGGATCATATAGCGGGTATGACCGACAGATTCGCATTAAATACATATAATGGGTTGTTCGGGTGATGCATAAACAAAATGGGTAACGTTTATTCAAAATCCTCAATAGAGAATCTGAAAAACACAGTCGATATCGTCGATGTGATTTCCAGAAGGGTCGAACTGAAACGGGCAGGCGCGAATTACAAAGCTTGCTGCCCGTTCCACAAGGAAAAGACCCCGTCTTTCATGGTCTCGGAATCGAGGCAGTATTTCACTTGCTTCGGATGCGGCGAAAAAGGCGATGTTTTTCAGTTCATGATGAAATACTACAATCTCGACTTCGGAGAAGCGGTAGAAAAACTTGCCGACGAATACGGTATAAGGATGGAAAAGAAAGGCAGGTCAGATGACGGTCTCACCCGGCTGTTTGAAGTAAACAGACTTGCTGCCAGATTCTTTTACAATGCAATGACATCGGGACCTAATCCCGGTTATACATATATGAGAGGCCGCGGTCTTTCAAACTCAACAATGAAGAAATTCGGGATCGGATACGCGGATGAGAAATGGTCGAGTCTTTACGAGCATTTGAAGAAAAACGGCGTTTCAGACAAAGATATGCTGGATCTCGGACTTGTTTCACAGAAGAACGGGAAGTGTTATGACAGGTTTAGGAACCGTGTGATTTTCCCGATAATCAATACATCCGGCAAGGTTATTGGTTTTGGCGGACGTGCGCTGGAAAAGGATGCGCAGGCTAAATATTTGAATTCACCGGAAAGCAGGGTGTTCCTGAAAAAAAATAATCTGTACGGATTGAATATAACGCGTGGCAATGCCGTTTCTTCGGGGTATATGATACTAGTAGAGGGTTACATGGACGCCATATCTCTTTACCAGCATGGTGTTGAGAACGTGGCGGCATCCTGTGGAACTGCGCTTACGGAGGAACAGGCAAGACTGCTCAAAAGATATACGAAGGATGTCGTATTGTCGTATGACGCGGACGCTGCCGGCCGCAAAGCGGCTTTGAGGGGAATAGAGATACTGAGGAAAGAAGGTCTCGGTGTAAAGGTTCTTCACGTTACTGACGGGAAGGACCCTGATGACTTTGTAAAAATGTACGGAAAAGACGCATACCTTGACCTCGTCGGGAAAGCTCTGCCGTACGCCGCGTATAAACTGGAATCCGCCAAGCAGAGATATGAACTTGGCACCACAGAGGGAAAAATAGCCTATCTCAGGGAAGCATCGCGCATTATAAGCGCTTTGGATCCTGTTGAAGAAGACCAGTATAAAAGAATTGTCGCCGACGATCAGGGCGTTTCCACGGGCGTTCTGACCAGAGAAATAGAATCCATCAGGAACAAAGAATCAAAGAAGGCCGAAAAAACAAGAAGTACGTCTCAGCCAGCAGATGCACAGGCTGAAGTTCAGGACGTGGAACTTACGAGGGTCGAAAAGAATCTGATCAGATTGTTCATGATGGACTCAAAATATCTTGACAGGATAGAGAAAGAACCGGATCTCATAGAGAGTCCGTTCGCTCTGAAACTGTTCGTGCTGGCGCGTGACAGAATAAAAAAGGACGGTACCGTGGATGTACGGTCCATGACTGACGAACTCACAGATGCGGAGCAGAAAGTGTTTATGGACATCCGCGAAAATGTTCTGATCGATCCGCAGCAGAAAGAAGAGTTCTTTATCCAATGCAGAAACGCGCATGAAGCGGACAAATTGAGATCCGAAGAAAGAGCATTGAGCGCGCAGCTGGATATGGCAGAGGATGAAGAAATCATCTCGGAGCTTCAGCGCAGACTGATGAGCGTAAGAAACAAAATCCTTTCACTCACCGGGAATGCATGATGTGTGCGTATGTCAGTTTTGTGTCAACGGAAAGGGAGTTGTGATGGCAAAGTCAAAAAAGAAAAAAGAGGATATTGAAGCCGTAGATCTCGCTATGGACGATATCGCAATGGATGACATCGAAGGCGGTCTTACGGATATTGCGGATATGGAGAGCGATGAAAGCATAACCGGAGAAGCTCTTAAAGAGCTCAAGAAAGATCTGATAGACAAACTTCTCAAAATGGCAAAGGACAAGACCGGCGCTGCGAAGAATACGTTGTCGTACGCGGAGTTCGAGGATGTAGTCGGCCAGTATGAGATAGACAAAGATGTTATTGATGATATATTCGAGTCACTGTACAAAAAGGATATCGTAATGTCGGCTGACGGTGATCCCGAGGATGATGTACTCGAGCCGGATGACGATCTGGATCTCGACGCTGAGGACGGCGTAATTCTTACAAAAACAGGCGAGATAGATGTAGACGCGACTATCCCCGCAGGCGTTGCCGTAGATGACCCGGTAAGAATGTATCTCAAGGAGATAGGAGAAGTCAGACTACTTACTCCTGAGGAGGAAGTAGAACTTGCCAAGAAGATAGAAGATGGAGACGAAAGGGCAAAACAGAGGCTTTGTGAAGCTAACCTCAGGCTCGTGGTCAGCATTGCCAAACGTTATGTTGGCCGCGGCATGCTCTTCCTTGATCTGATTCAGGAAGGAAACCTGGGATTGATCAAAGCCGTCGAGAAGTTTGATTACAGAAAAGGCTACAAATTCTCAACATACGCTACATGGTGGATACGTCAGGCGATCACAAGGTCTATCGCCGACCAGGCAAGGACGATCAGGATCCCGGTGCATATGGTTGAGACCATCAATAAACTTACGAGAGTAAGCAGGACGCTGCTCCAGGATCTTGGACGCGAACCGACGCAGGAAGAGATCGCAAAGGAACTCGGAATGCCTGTAGAAAAAGTTCGTGAGATCCAGAGGATTGCCCAGGAACCGACCTCGCTTGACAAACCGATAGGTGAAGAAGAAGACAGCAGACTTGAGGACTTTATTCCCGACACGGATGTTCCGTCACCGTCTGACGCCGTTGCGAATTCAATGATGAAGGAACAGCTGAATGAGG
>JAFOKI010000160.1 GCA_017419895.1 Eubacterium sp.
AAGACGCTGAGCGCCGCTGATGGTTTCTTCTCATTCATGCCTGCTTCACCCATCCGGTTTCAATTATGCAATAAGCCGGGTACGCTTCATGCGAAACGACCCGGCATATATCCGTTATTCTTTTATTATCTGTACGCCCTGCGGGGTGTCTTTCAAAGTGATGCCCTGAGCCTTCAGCATATCCCTGATTTCGTCGGCGCGAGCCCAGTTCTTCGCCTTTCTCGCCGCCTGACGCTCGTCGATCAATGCCTGGATATCATCGGATATCGAATCGTCCTCAGCTTTCTGGAGGATGCCGAGCACTTCGCAGAATTCTTCGAGTTCAGCGAGAGCTTTGGCTGCGAACGCTTTCTTAGCTCCGCCGGCGATCGCGGTGTTGACTACTGTAACGAATTCGAAGACCGCGGTTATCGCGTCGGCTGTGTTGAGGTCATCGTCCATCGCGTCGCAGAATTTAGTTCTGAAAGTGCCGAGCTCGATGAGCTTGGCGTTTTCTGCTTCATTCTCCTCGCCGTCCGCGCCGTTCTCGGAGAGATACTTCAGATTGTCGCGGCAGTTCTTGATTCGCTCGAGCCCGTTCACTGACTGATCCATGAGCTCGCGGCTGAAATCGATCGGATTTCTGTAGTGTCCGGAGAGGATAAAGAACCTGATGGCCTCGCCGTCATATTCTTTTCTGATGTCGCGGACAGTGAAGAAGTTGCCGAGGGATTTCGACATTTTCTCACTTTTTCCTGTCGATTCGTTCCTTATCGTGATGTACTCGTTGTGCATCCAGTATTTTGCGAAAGGAGCGCCGTTGCAGCATTCGGACTGCGCGATCTCGTTCTCATGGTGCGGGAACTTGAGATCCTGCCCGCCGGCATGGATATCGATCGTATCGCCGAGGTGCTTCTTGGACATCGCGGAGCACTCGATGTGCCAGCCGGGACGGCCTTTGCCCCACGGGGAATCCCATGCGATCTCGCTGTCCTCCTTCTGGGCTTTCCACAGCGCGAAATCAAGCGGATCCTCTTTCACCTCGCCTATGGATATGCGCGCTCCGGCTTCCAGATCGTCGATCTTCTGGCCGGACAGCTTGCCGTATTCCGGGAATGAACGGGTGCGGAAATATACGTCTCCGTCGGCTTCGTATGCATGCCCCTTTTCGATCAGAGTCTCAACAAAGTCAATTATCTCCTGCATGTGATCCGAGACCTTCGGGTGCACATCCGCGCGGCTTACGTTCAAAGCGTCCGCGTCGTCGAAATACTCTTTTATGTATTTTTTCGAGACTTCGAGCGCCGAGATTCCTTCTTCCTTTGCCCTGTTGATGATCTTGTCGTCGACGTCGGTGAAGTTCTGAACATACTTGACGTCATATCCGCGGTATTTCAGATACTTCCTGAGCGTATCGAACACTACCATCGGCCTTGCGTTTCCGATATGGATGAAGTTGTATACGGTCGGTCCGCAGACGTAGATCCTCGCCTTTCCTTCTTCGATCGGGATAAAATCCTCTTTTTTTCTCGTGAGTGTGTTGTAGATTTTCATACCATTCCTCTATTATTCTACAATGATCGATTTGATTACGACCGGTTCGACCGGTTTGTCGTTGAACATACTCCTCTTGACTCCGGCGATCGCGATCGCGTGATCGACTCCCTCTGTGATCTTTCCGAAAGCAGCGTACTGTCCGTCAAGATGCGGGGAATCGGCTACCATAATGAAGAACTGGGAGCCGGCGGAGTTTGGATCCATCGCGCGCGCCATGGACAGGACGCCTGTCGTGTGCTTAAGGTCGTTTTTGAACCCGTTTGCGGCGAATTCACCCTTTATATTCCATCCCGGACCGCCCGTTCCGTTCCCCTTCGGGCATCCGCCCTGGATCATGAATCCCGGGATGACTCTGTGGAACGTAAGTCCGTTGTAGAAACCTGAATTCGCGAGCTTCTCAAAATTCTCGACTGTGACCGGAGCGATATCTTCGTAAAGTTCGCCCTTCATCACGTCTCCGTTTTCCATCGTTATGGTAACTTTTTTCATGTCTTTTCTCCTTATATACCCGGGTGCTGCCACCCTTAAAACCATATTATGAGCAGATCCGGCTTTGTCATATGAGCGGCACGACCGCCGCGCCGATTATGCCCGAGGCAATGGTGATCCATACCGGACTGATTTTTGTCTTGAGACAAAGCACGAATGCCGCGGCCGCAAATATTATCGCTGCCGGCGTGACCGCCGAAAGCGGCAGAAAAACGTTCTTGCCGAGCATGATTATCGCCGAGCCGATAAGTCCTACAGTTGCAGGCCTGATCCCCGAAAAGATGCTGTCCATGAACCTGCTCTCGCGGTATTTTCCCATGAAATACACCATGAGAGTGACAAGCACGAACGACGGGACCGCTTCGCCGAATGTCGCGAAGCACGCGCCTGCGACGCCTGCGACTTTGTAGCCGACGAATGTCGCCGCGTTGACTCCTAGAGGTCCCGGGGTCATCTGCGATACCCCGACCAGATCCATGAATTCTTTTTCGGTCATGTTCTGGAAGAGAAGCGCGCCTTGATAGATCATCGGCATCATCGCGAGGCCGCCGCCGAATCCGAAAAATCCGATCCGCATGAATACGAGGCAAAGCTTGAGGTAAAGGGTCATTCGCCTTCACCCCCTTTTGGCTTCACAACGTATACGTACACGAGCCCTGAAACCACTCCGAGCAGGATCGCCCACATCGCGTTCATGCCCAGCACCGCGACCATCACGAACGATACTATCGCAAGCACTGCGCTGAACGGGCCTTTTATGACCTGTCTGCCTACTTTATACAGCGCGTAGGTTATCAGTCCCACAGTCGTGGCTTTTATTCCGACCAGCGCGCCTTCTATGTATTTGTTGCCGCTGAATCCGTTCAGGAATTCCACGACCAGAATGATCACGACCATACTCGGGATGAGCATCCCGATAGTCGCGACGAGCGCGCCGAGGAACCCCTTTTTCTTTTCCCCAACGTATGTCGCCATGTTGATCGCGATCACACCCGGAAGCCCCTGGCTCACCGCAATGCAGTCGATAGTCTCGTCTTCCGTCAGCCAGTGTCTTTTATCGACGACGATACCCTGAAGCAACGGTATCATCGACATTCCTCCGCCGAATGTTACTATACCCAGCATGAAGAACTCATAAAACAGCTGGATATAAATATTATCCCTAATCCGTTTCACTTAAGCCTCTTGCAGAAAGCACCTTCCGTCTTTTTCCTCGTTTACGAGACGCACAGCCTGAGCGATCGCTTCGTCTACTGCTATCTCCGTCTTATCGGCTTCGCGTCTGAGCTTGTACTCGACCACGCCTTCTCCGGCTCTTCTTCCGACAGTTATCCTGACCGGTATGCCGATAAGGTCCGCGTCCTTGAATTTGACGCCCGGACGCTCTTTTCTGTCATCGAGTACTACTTCCACGCCCGCTGCGAGAAGCTCAGTGTAGATTTTCTCCGCAACATCGGCCTGGACTTCGTCGTCCGGCTTCATGACAGTGATGATCACGTGCCACGGAGCGACAGACATCGGGAAGATCATGCCGTTTTCGTCGTGATGCTGCTCGACAACCGCCGCCAGCGTCCTGCTGACGCCGATACCGTAGCATCCCATCCAGATCGGATGCGTCTCCTGGTTCTCGTCCGCGTAGTAAGCGCCCATAGCTTCCGAATACTTGGTACCGAGCTTGAAGATCTGTCTGACCTCAATGCCGCGTGTGAATTTGACCGGCTGACCGCAGACCGGACAGGGATCGCCTTCCTTGAGTTCTTTGAGGTCAGCGATGATGTCGGCTTTGTAATCTCTGCCGTAGTTCATGTTTATGTAGTGGTGATCCTCGTGGCATGCGCCGGCGCAGAGGTTTTTGAGCCCGATCAGCTCGCTGTCGACCACGATCGTGCAGTCATGAAGTCCCTTCGGACCTGTAAATCCGCCGACGCAGCCTGTAGCCTCGCCCATCGCGTTCTCGTCCGCGAACTCGATGCAGTGCTCGGGGATGCCGAGCGCGTTCACGAGTTTGATCGTGTTGAGATCTCTGTCTCCTCTTACGAACGCCGCAACAAAGCCGTCTTCCTGAAGTGTCTCGGGATCGTATTTTACAAAGAGCAGCGCTTTGATAGTCTGCTTCTTCTCAAGACCGAGGAAATCCGCGACCGCTTCGATCGTTTTTGTTCCCGGAGTTTCGACTTCCGTGAGCGGGAGCATCTCGACTGTGTCCGGATCAGCCGGATCGTCAGCTGCAGCCGCGCGTTCGGATGTCGCTGCCATCCCGCAGTGCTCGCAGTAAAGGAGTTCGCTCTCACCTACC
>JAFOKI010000016.1 GCA_017419895.1 Eubacterium sp.
GCAATGGTTGGTTTCACTCCAGCTTCTGACTATGCTTAAAATTGTCTGATCCATCATAAAACTCCAATGTGTGACCCAAGACGCCTTATGCAGTCCGGTGTCCATCAGCGATATCTTGATATCCGGGTTTTGCGTATATCAAAATACCCGGTGGTGTTGAACCACCACCTAAATTTTAGCATATAGACGTGCTAAATACAACAAAGCCGGTACGCGCGGGATCGGATGCTTTGTTGAAAAGCGTGCTTGTAAAGTGCCCGGAACGATAAGACAACAAAGCCCCTCCGGGGGTTTTCATTGCAAAATCTCTTCTTAAACTGTACAATTAATGTATACAGTGCATCGCAATGACGGTGAGAAGGATCACTGCGGAAAGGAGCGTAGTTTTGAGAGACCTGAAACACCTAATATATTTTGAAAACCTCCTGACAGAGGCGAACAATGAGCTGATCAGGCAGGCGCAGGAGGAAGGCAAGAAATGTGTTGCCTATGTCTGCGAGAACACGCCGGAGCCGCTTCTTAACCTGCCGGGAGTCTTTTCGACGCGCCTCAGGGCTCCGCGCACCGGGACCATGGAAGTCGCGACGTACTATCTGACGAGTTTTCTTTGTGAGTTTTCGAGGGCTCTTCTCGAGCGCGCGCTGGAAGGCGGATATAATTTCGCCGACTGCGTGATCACGCCGGACGGATGCTCCATGATGAACCGCTGCGTCGAGAATATGGAGCTCCTCAATGCGGTCGGTGAGGGGAAACCGGATTTCTTCTATGATTACATGGAGATTCCGATGAAAGCCGACGACAACGGGCTGAATCTCTATGTGCTGCAGTGTAGGAATCACATCCTCAAACCGCTGAGTGAGCATTTCGGCATCGACGTTTCGGAAGAGGCGATCAGAAAAGCGGTCGCGGAGCATAACCGCGTATGTGAGCTAATCCGCGCGATCGGCGATTTCAGAAAAGCCGACAATCCGGTGATCACGGGATATGAATTCTTTGTGATCACACTTGCGACTTACGCAGCCCCGAAATACCTGCTGATCGACAAGCTCGAGGAGACGCTGGAAGAACTTAAGACCCGTGAGCCGGATCCCGTTCCTAAGCGCGCGAGAGTCGTGGTGGTAGGATCTGAGGTCGACGACGTCGACTTCATCAAGATCATAGAAGACAGCGGCGCATATGTATGCGCTGACAGATTTTGCTATGGCTCACTTCCCGGAAGAGATCCGATCTACCTGAATGACGAAGAAGATGCGCTCACACAGATTTGCCGTGAATACATGATGAGAGGCAAATGTCCGCGCTACATGAACACCGACAAGATGGATCAGAGACGCACATATGTCGATGAACTCGCCCGAGAGTACAAAGCCGACGGCATCATTTACGAACAGATGAAATTCTGCGATCCGTGGGCTTACGAAAAGATGCTGGGTTCGCACATCCTCAGGGAAGATTACGGATATCCGGTTCTCGCCGTCGACCGTCCGTACGCGATCGGAACATCCGGTCAGATGAGGACCAGAGTCCAGGCATTCGTTGAAAGCATCGAGATCAAGAATATACAGAAGGGAGAGTGACCTATGGCTGTCAAAAAAGCGAAGGTCATGAAGACCGAGATAAAAGGCGATACCCGTTACGGTGATCTTTACAAGCCGGGCGGAAAAGTCAGAAAACGCCGTGAGTGGAGAGGCCTTGGGGATACTTTGTACGATTATTCCAGATGGCTCAAGATAATGATGACACTCGGCAAATTTGTAATGAAGCCCCGCAACGTCAAAGCGATGTTCCGTTACCGCTGGATGGCTAACTATCTGGCAGTACCGATGATGGTCGACCGTCACACGCAGGGACTCCGCGGGGAATACCTAAGGATCTGTCATGAAGAGCAGGATCTTATCATCGATGACGTAGCGAAGCTCCTGGACAATCTTTTCCGCGGCGACCGCAGGATCGGAAATGACGAGGAATTCTCCAAGAAAGTCGTTCTGGTCGACGAGAATGAAATGACTGCCGTGATGATGGGCTTCCCGATGCTGAAAGTCTGCAGCCGTGAAACTCCCTCAACTTACGTATCAGTCCTTTTGAACCAGCATGCGGCTGAGCATTACCTCGACATTGCACAGCAGTACGGCCTGGCCGGAGACGTATGTCCGATGCCCGCAGCGGAAGCCGGGGTATCGATCGATGATGACGCTCCGATACTCGGAGCATGCGCAGTACAGTGCAACACGACCTGCGACGGTTCGCTCCTCGGCAACGGCGTGATTTCCAGACGCCTTGAAAAAGAAGACGGAATCCCTGTGTTCCAGATGGCAGCGCCGCTCAGGCATCAGGAAGACGACGTACAGGAATACGCCGCGCAGGAAATCAGGAACGCGATAGCCTTTGTTGAAAAACATACGGGCGTCAAGTGGGACTGGAAAGGGTACTTCGAGTGTGCCAAGCGCGTAAACTACGCAACAAAGTGCCGCCAGGAGTGGCTTGACATGAACCGCACCGATTATCCTCAGGTGTTCGGCTCGAATCTCGCGCTATATACCGAGACCAACTACATGGCGATTTGCGGCCGTGTCGCTGCGTTCGAGCGCGCAGACCGCCGCATCATGAAACTCGCCGAACAGGCATACTCCAAGAGAAAGATGGCGGCAAAAGAATACCGCCACCGCGCGATCGTCTGGGGCGTCCAGTCGCACTACTATATGGACTTCCTGGTATGGCTGCTGAACTGCTGGGGAATCGTGCCGCTGACAGACATGCTCTCCATGGTATCGACCCGTCAGATCGCGGAGGAAGACACGCCGGAAAACCGCGAGCAGGCTTACTACGACATGGCATGGCTCACCGAGAACATGATCATGAGAAACCGCACACA
>JAFOKI010000161.1 GCA_017419895.1 Eubacterium sp.
CTCGATATCCGACAGCGGGAAGGTGGCGCAGGGATGGACGGCGCCGAATTTCTCGTCGGCAACACGTCTTCCGTCCACGACTTTGGGTATGTAATACTTTCCGGATGTGATCACTGAGTGGCAGAAACCGCATTCGCCGCTCCTGCAGCTTGTCGGAACGGTGATTCCGTTCTTCTCAAGCGTCTGCAGGATCGTATCGTTTGCATTGCCGGTGATCGTCTTTGTCATATCGCGGATGGATACTGTGATCTTGACAGCAGCCTGATCCGCACCGGGGTATCCCGCGAACGAACTTGCGTCGTGCGCTTCGCCGAACAGCTCATGACGGACATACTTTCTGGCAAGTCCGAGTTTTTCGATCTCCCCGTCAACAAAGCGGTACATAGCCTGCGGCCCGCAGACGAATACTGAGTAGGGCTCGCCCTCCGGAGCGTATTTCCTGATCAGGTCGGCGGTTATGAAGCCGTGTTCAAATCCCTCTTTCTCCTCGTCGGAGAGGACATGCACGACTTTGATCCTTTCATCTTCCGCGAGCTTGTCAAAGTCTTCTTTGTAAAGGATCTGGTCCTCGGTCCTGCTGCCGTAAAGAAGGACGAGATTGAAATCCTCTGTTCCTTCCGCTATCGCCTTGGCGAGCGAACGGAACGGTGTGATGCCGCTTCCTCCAGCCAGGCATACGACTGTCTTCGCATCGCGTAGTCCCTGGTAATAGAACTGTCCGTTCGGACCTGAGAGTTCGACTTCGTCTCCTTCTTTCCAGTTGTCCAGCACATAGCGCGATACGAGTCCGTCCTGAACATATTTCAGCGTCAGTTCATAGAATCCGTCCTTCGCGTCCTTCGGGGAGGACGAGATCGAGTAGGAACGGTTTACCTTCATGCCGTCTATATCGAGGTAGATGTTGAGATACTGGCCCGCGAGGAACGGAGCGCATCTTGTCGTGCCGCGGTCCGGATCGGGAACGAATCTGTAGATCTTTGTATCTTTATCGATCTCGGTGACCGCCGCGATCTTCATGTACTGGCGGTCCGGATGGAAGACCTTTGCCATCCTGTTCAGGTAAAAATCATCCCTTATTTCGGTGCCTGCCGCTTCAATGCGGCGTTTTCTTTCTTCCAGGTTCTCATGGAAGGTGTTGGGATTCAGATTGCTGATACTCATCTCTCGAGCCCTCCTTTCTCACGTTCTGCGCGAAGTATGGCTTTTCCGGCGTCGAATCCCGACAGATACGCGCTGCTGTAGCCATCGCCTCGTTTGGAAGCCGCGCCGACAAAGAAGAGATTCTTGAGATAAGACTCGTCCTTCTCGGTAAGTCCTCTCTGGATGAACGTATCGACCGGCGTGACCTGATATCCGTAAGGTGTGCCGCCCGGCGTGCCGAGGTAACGCGCGAAGGTCATCGGCGTCGCGATGACGATTTCTTCAATGTACGGTTTGAGATCCAGCCCGAGCACTCTCTCGCAGTCTTCTATCATCTTACGCGCAGTCTCGTTCTTGAGGTCGAAATACATGTCTTCAGTGACTTTGTCCCAGCCATTTCCGAAGTATGCCGTCGTCAGGAAGAGCTGGCAGGTCCCCTCCGGTGTGCAGTCGGGAATCGGTTTGTTGAGGCAGTTGAAGATGACATAGCCGCTGTATTCATATGTGTCTGTCGCGGCTTCCTGCAGCTTCTTCGTGTCGGAAGACGGTGAGATGAAGGTGGTGTAGTTCTTGATGCCGAGTTCTTCCATGGACTTGTTCATTCCGAGGTATACCGTGACAAACGTCAGTCCGCGTTTTCTGCTGTTGATCAGCTTGCCGGCGTATTCCGGAACGTCTTCCTTGTCGATCATCTTTCCGTAGACCGCGTCAGGATAAGCGTTACTGACTATGTATTCGGCTTCGTAAGCTTTGTCGCCGATCATCACGCCGCACGCCTTGCCGTCCTTTACCAGCACCTTTGAGATCTCCGTGTTGTACCATACCTCGCCGCCGCAGTCGCGGATGACCTTTTCGAGAGCCATCGAGATCTCGTGCGAACGGAGTTTTGGCATGCCCGCACCGTAAGCCAGATATCCGAGGACCATTCTGATATATATCGCGAAGTCGAGCTCGTCCGCATTCGCTCCGAGATAACACCAGTAAGTGCTCAGGATCGTCTTGGCTTTCTCCGGCAGTCCGAATTCATCCAATACCTCGTTGATCGAGTGTCCGGCATACTTGTAGAAGTCCGGGAATTTTTCCGCAAAGACCTCCGGTGTATATTCCGGATCATCCATGAACGCGTATGCCTGTACACACATCATTCCTGCTTCGACTACCTTCGACATTATCGGAGCGCTTCCGGGGCAGTAGTATTCCATCTTGCCGATGAATTCTCTGACTCCGCAAGGCATCAAAGCATCGATCCCCTCATCCGGAATAACAAGCCGGAAGGACTCTTCCATGTCTGTCGCCCATTCGATATCCGGCTGGATCGCCATGAAAAGTTTCATGATACCGCCCGGGTTTTCCGGTGTTCCGAGATTGCACAGTTCGTGGAGCGCCGCCTCAAAGTCAAATCTGCCGCGAACAAAGCTTGTCGCGCTGCCGCCCGGCAGATTGTGCTTCTCGACGACAAGTGTTTTGAGTTTGTTCTTGGCTGCGAATGCTCCTGCGAACAAACCACCATTGCCGGCACCAATGACGATTACGTCAAAGTCTTTTGCCATAGCACGATTCCCCCTTTCATATTACTGAATGACATTTTTATTTGTGTTAATATCACAGATAGCTCAAACCACTTTACATTTTGATTATATTTTCTCTGTAAATTCAAGTCAATTGACAATTTTGTGAATTTTTTGTAAAATTAATCACAAGTTGTGTTCTGTGATATGAACACAGAAAAGAGGAAACATTATGGCATTCAAAAGACTGACTGCGCCAAGCCTTACCGATCTGTTCGTTGAAGAAATCAAAACGATGATATTAAGCGGACAGCTGGCGATCGGGGAAAAACTGCCGACGGAAAGGCAGCTTGCAGAGGAAATGAACGTGAGCCTTGCTGTCGTAAACGCCGGAATCAAGCGGTTGTCCGCGCTTGGCTTTATCAGGATAGCGCCGCGCAAAGGCATCTTTGTCGCGGATTATGTCCGGGAAGGCAATATCGATACTATGATGCAAATCCTCGCCTTCTCCGGCCACTATATCAACCATGAAGTCCTCGATCCGATCTCAACGCTCAGAAGAAGCATAGAAACCGGCTCCGCGCGGCTAGCCTGCATGAACCGCACTTCGGAGCAGCTTGATTCTCTGGGAGCCCTGGTCGATCAAATCTCAAACAAAGCCCGGGTCAGCCGGCTTCCTGAGCTCGCGTTCCGGTTCTACCACGAAATCGCCATCGCCAGCGGGAATCCGTATTATCCCATGATCAGCATGTCCTTCAGATCTGTATACAATATCTTTTACCACATAGCGCTGAAAGATCCGGCGGAGCAGGAACGGATC
>JAFOKI010000017.1 GCA_017419895.1 Eubacterium sp.
ACTTTAAGCGTACCGACAGAATGAGGATAGTTATTTCCAAGGTGCTCGAGAAGATCAAGAAGAAGGGCATTACCGAGATTCTCGCAATCATGGAGCTCTGTGCCAAGCACGTCGAGACAAATATGAGCAACAATGACCTTATTGGTCTCGCGCAGAGGCTGGCTATGTTCAAGATCAACAAAAGCGTCGGATTCCCGTACGACGTGACCACGGGATATATCGGTAAAGTATCGTACGTGTTCCCGGCAGACCTTGCGGGCAATGTAGCAAGACTCCACGAGGAGATGTTCGGGCAGACCGATTATCAGGTGTCCGATACATGCCTCGATATTGCGTATTATGTGGCTGGCGCAAGAGCTTCCTCCAGCAGTACAGCTCCACCCGATGCGGAAGATCCGATAGAGGTAGAAGAGAAGGAAGAAGAGGAAGAGCCTGAAGATACCGAGCAGACCGAAGAGGAAGACAAAGGCGGCAAGAAAGACAACGGTAAGAAAGACGAAGGCAAGCAGGACAGCGGCAAGAAGGACGAAGGTAAGCAGGACAGCGGATCGTCCGGAGGCAGCAGTGAACCCGCAGACTCCGGCGGCGGAGGAGACTCCGGCGGCGGAGGAGATTCCGGCGGTGGAGGAGATTCCGGCGGCGGAGGAGATTCCGGCGGCGGAGGAGATTCCGGTGGCGGAGGAGATTCCGGCGGCGGAGGAGATTCCGGCGGTGGAGGAGATTCCGGCGGCGGAGGAGATTCCGGCGGTGGAGGAGATTCCGGCGGCGGAGGAGATTCCGGCAGCAGCGATGCCGGATCCTCAAGCGCGGGCTGATCGAGAGGTCGATATGTTCAGTATATTCAAAAGACAGGAAGAAATCACCGGTGAAGTCGCCGGGGACGGCACATACAAATGGCGCGATGGCGTTTACCTTTGTACGGTCAATGATAGTTTCGAAGCGGATCTTCTGATGTCGAAACTCAGGGCGGAAGGTATACCGAGCGAGAAAAAACACATCGGATCGGCTGGTTATCTGGAAGTCGTTTTCGGAGCGAATACGATCGGTGCCATCGAGCTTTATGTACCTGCCGAGTGTCTTGAGGACGCAGTAAATATAATAAAACCGATCGATCTTGATGATTGTGAAGACGATGAAATACCGGGGCGTGAGTAATGGACGAAAACAACAGAAACGATAACCGGGAGTATTATCGCAGCGGAGATCCCGTTCGTCAGAACGGAAACGGCACTTACAACGGCGGACAGAATAACGGGGGCGCGGGCAGCGTCCCCGATCCTTACAGGGATCTGTATAACAACCGCTCATACATACCTCCCGCTCAGCAGGCTGCATTAAAAAAGAAGAACAGGAACAGCTTGATTCTTGGAATAGTCATATTCCTGATAATTGTGTGCATATTAGTCGGTGCCGCGGCGGCGCTCAGTCACTTTTTCGGCGGATCCAGCCCTGAAAAAGAGGGTCAGACAGTAATCGGCATGAAAGACAGACTGGGTTTCGGAAAATCGTATGTGGCAAGGCTTTATGTTGAAGGGACAATCGCGGAAGGGGACAATTATTCAACTTCCACGGCTTATTCACATGAGTGGATGCTTGAAACGATCGAGAAACTAAAGAACGATGCCAACAATAAGGGAATCATACTTTATGTTGACTCTCCCGGGGGATCTGTTTACGCAACCGATGAATGCTATCTGGCACTTAAGGATTACAAAGCTGTGACCGGCAGGCCGGTCTACGCGTATTTCGGATCGATGGCCGCGTCCGGCGGTTACTATATGAGCATGGCATCAGATAAGATCATTGCCAATAAGAATTGCTGGACCGGGTCGATAGGTGTCACTCTTTCGACGATTTACGACATTACAGGGCTGATGGATAAGTACGGAGTAAAAGCAACGACTATCCATGCGGGCAAAAACAAAGAGATGGGTGCTTACACCGAGAAACTGACGGATGAACAGATTGCGATACTCCAGAGCCTGGTAGACGAATCCTATGAGGATTTCGTGGGTATCGTCGCTGAGGGCAGAGGTCTTTCGGTCGATGAAACGAAAGTACTTGCCGACGGAAGGATATATACTTCCAGACAGGCTCTTGAGAAAAAGCTGATAGACGCTGTCGGATCGTACGACGAAGCAGTGGAAATGATGAAGGCGGATATTCCGGAGCTTGCGGGAGCGGAAGTGAAGGATATCGTTCACGAAATACAGAACGATCCGTTTGGTGATATACTTGGGTTCATGAAGAGCAATATCTCGAACGAGTCTGAACTCAGTGAGATACAGAAATTGCTGAAACTGAACGGAACCGTGGAGCTGCAGTATATCTCGGAAATAAGGAAATAAGACTGCAGGAGAAAGATGCCGGGAAAATGAAAGCCCGGGCGTGGCAGCTTTGTTAAGTGAATACCGTAATGGAAAAAGGACCGGTGCCGCGGCGCCGGTCCTTTTGCGCTGTCCGGACTATTTTGAGCGCTGTAAGGTTTTTTTGCTTGACAGCATGCGGAAAGTATAGTAAACTGTCCGAGTGTCAAGTAAAAATATTTGACAGCTTGGAGGACGACATGGACGAGAGCGTTAGGGAGAGCCTTCTGTTCGACAGATACGGCGGTCTCCTGACGGAAAAACAACGCGGCGTGATGCGGCTGTATCATGAAGAGAATCTTTCTCTGTCTGAGATAGCTGAGGAATACGGGATTTCCCGCGCGGCTGTCCATGATGCTCTCAAGAAAGCCGAGAACAAACTGGCGGAGTACGAGTCAGCTTTGGGGCTGGTCGAAAACGCGGATGATGCTTTAGAGATAACAGGGAAGATAAGGTCACGCGTAGCGGCTTTGTTGGAAGATAAAAAACTCGGCAGTGGTTTGGCCGGGGAGCTTGCGGAGATCGGCAGATTGGCCGCTGAACTGGAAGAAAAACTGTAAGAGGAACGATAATGGCATTCGAAAGCTTATCGGATAAACTTCAAAATGTATTCGGAAACCTGAAAGGAAAAGGCGTACTTACGGAAGCGGACATAGACGCAGCGCTTCGTGAGGTCAAGCTCGCCCTTCTGGAAGCCGACGTCAACTTCAAGGTCGTCAAGGAATTCGTCGCTGATGTAAAAGAAAAATGCATGGGCGAGGAAGTAATGAAGAGTCTGACACCTGCCCAGATGGTCATCAAGATCGTCAACGCCGAACTCGTAGAGCTCATGGGCGGAACGGCTGTAAAACTGACATATTCGCCGTCTGGATTCACCACGATAATGCTCGCGGGACTCCAGGGTACTGGTAAGACGACGACCGCGGGAAAACTTGCCTCATGGCTCAAACAGAACGGCAAGAAACCGATGCTCGCAGCCTGCGACGTATACAGACCGGCTGCTATAGATCAGCTGGAGGTCGTGGCGAAAGCCGTAAACACGCCTGTCTATCTTGACAGGAACGAAAAGGATCCCGTTAAGATCGCGAAAGCGGCGAGGGAAGAGGCCGAGAAAAAAGGCTGCAACATCCTGATCATAGACACGGCCGGACGTCTGCAGATAGACAAAGAACTCATGGATGAGCTCGCCAGGATCAAAAAAGAGCTCAAGCCGCATCAGATAATACTGGCGGTCGACGCGCTCACAGGACAGGATGCGGTAAACGCAGCGAAGGGATTCAACGAACAGCTCGGGATCGACGGAGTCATAATGACCAAGCTGGACGGTGACTCAAGAGGCGGAGCCGCTTTGTCGGTTAGAAAGGTAACCGGAAAGCCGATACTCTTCATCGGTACGGGTGAAAAATACAACGCGCTCGACGTGTTCTACCCCGACCGTATGGCAGGCAGGATCCTCGGCATGGGTGACGTGCTGAGCCTGATCGAAGCAGCCGAGCAGGCGTACGATGACGAGCAGGCCGCGAAACTCGAGAAGAGGCTCAGAAAGAATCAGTTCTCCCTTGACGATTTCATGGATCAGATGGCACAGGTCAAGAAAATGGGCGGTCTGACAAAGCTGATCGGCATGCTTCCCGGTGTGAGTCCGGGCTCAATAAGCGATGACCAGATAGCGATGGGTGAAGCAGAGTTCAAACGCATGGAAGCGATCATCCAATCGATGACAAAGGAAGAACGCAACGATCCTTCGATACTTAACGCAAGCCGCAGAAAACGTATAGCTGCGGGAGCGGGGACCACGGTCAATCAGGTCAACAACCTGATCAAAAAGTATGAGGACACAAAGAAAATGATCAAACAGTTCATGAAGCCGGGGGCTATGAAAAGAAACAGCTTCCTGAGAGGCTTAATGGATAGATAAATGTGAATAGTCTATATCACCATAGAACAGGAGGAAGAGATGGTTAAGATCAGACTTAAGAGAATGGGTGCGCACAAGAAGCCTTTTTACAGAATCGTTGTTGCTGATTCTCGTACAGCAAGAGGCGGAAGATTCATCGAAGAGATCGGTTACTTCGATCCCATGGTAGAGCCGAACGACATCAAGATCGATGAAGAAAAGGCAAAAGACTGGCTCGCTAAAGGCGCTCAGCCGACAGATCGCGTTCGCGCAATCATGAAGCAGTCCGGCATCATCCAGTAAGCAGGGTGGTGGCAGCAATGACAGAATTGGTAGAAACCATAGCGAAGGCTCTCGTCGATAATCCCGACGAGGTCATGGTTTCCAAATCTCTTGACAGCCAGGGGGATGTACTGACTCTGAAAGTGGCCGGCTCCGATATGGGAAAAGTGATCGGCAAAAAAGGCAGAATTGCAAAAGCTCTTCGCACTGTAGTAAAAGCTGCCTATGTCAAGCAGAACAAAAACGTTCTGGTAGAGATCATTTCCGATGAAGATACGGACATCAGTGAGGAAATGTTCCCTTATGCGGACGGATTCGCCATGGAGGAGGAAACCAACGCGTAATACCGGGAGAAGATATCAAGGAGGCGCATCGAAAGGTGCGCCTTGAGATTTATGAGAGAAAAGATAAGAATAGGCAAAATCACGGGACCGGTGGGTCTCAAAGGTGAAGTCAAGGTAATGAGTTACTCCGGGGATCCGGAGCGCTTTTCGCATCTTGAAAAGATATATCTGAAAGATACGGAATACGTGATCGAGCGCGCTTCCAAAAGGAACAGGCTGACAATACTCAAACTTGAGGGTGTAAACGACAGAAATGAGGCGGAGAAACTCAGGAATCTTTACGTTGATATGGCGGAAGAGGATCTTGAGCCGCTTGAAGAAGGAAGCTTCTATATACGTGACCTAATAGGGCTGGATGTGCTGGATTTGGAAACCGGTGAAAAACTGGGGACACTGAAGGACGTGCTGACTGACAGGCCGCAGGATATTTTTGTCGTAAAGACCGAAGTAGGAAAAGACGTAATGATTCCGGGAGTCAGCGAATTTGTGAAGGAAATCAAACCTGAAGAAGGCTGTATTACCGTAGCATTGATCAAAGGATTGATGGAATTATGAGATTCGATATCCTGACTTTGTTCCCGGAAATGTTTGAGGCGCTCGGCGCCAGCATGACCGGGCGTGCGGTAAAGGACGGAATAGTCTCATTCAATGTGGTCAACATCCGCGACTTCGCCGATAATAAGCATAAACGCACGGACGACTATCCGTTTGGCGGCGGCAGAGGAATGCTTCTCATGCCGCAGCCTTTGTTTGACGCAATGGAGTCGGTAAAGGCGGATAACAAGCGCGTGATCTACATGTCGCCGCGCGGGAGAATAATAGACAGAGAATACCTGGAAGAACTCGCGTCTGAGGAAGAGCTCGTGATTTTGTGCGGCCATTACGAGGGCGTGGACCAGAGGGTATTGGACCGCTGGAACGCGGAGGAAGTATCGATAGGGGATTATGTACTTACGGGAGGTGAACTTCCCGCAATGGTTCTTATAGATGCGGTGACGAGGCTCCTTCCGGGGGTGCTCGCGACTCCGGAAGCAGCGGTCGAGGAATCGGTGTACTCGGGGCTTCTTGAGGCTCCGCAGTATACCCAGCCGCGCGAATATGACGGTATTCCTGTGCCGGAGGTCTTGCTCAGCGGCGATCACAGACGCATTCATCTCTGGCATTTTGAGCAGTCGCTTCTCATAACAAAGCAGCGCCGCCCGGATCTTTTCGAGGCTTATGTGCGTGATCACGGCGAGCTCGACAAACAGGAACGCAGGATACTGGAAACGATAATTGAAACATGATTGAGGAACTGCTGGACTGTTCCGGTTTTGTGAAAATATCTTCACAAAACAGACACCTAAATATGACACAGTGAGGGTTCTTCAGTCACAAAATATAGTGGAAAAAGTACTCGAATTGATGTAAAATGATTCGAGAGGTGCCATGGAAATAATCAAGAAAAAACCGATAATTCTTTTTCCGATCCTGCTGATCGTATTGTATGTTCTCATATATGTCGTTCCGGGTCTTTCGGGGGCTTTGCAGTCGACCTACACTGTTGAATACGGGACCCTCAGCACGTATGATGACGCGACCGGATATATCATAAGAGACGAGTCTGTTTATGTAGCTGTATCGAGCGGAACACAGAACAGATACATAGAGGACGGTAAGCTCGTAAGGAAGGGCACCAAAATACTTGAGGTGATCGAACCGGTGCTGCCGGAGGCTGATGCCCAGACGGGCGAAGGCGGTGGAACCGGCGCGCAGACGAACGGTGCGCAGCAGGCTCAGCAGCCTGCGGCTGTTCAGCAAACGCAGCAGCCGGCAAATGCGGCTCAGGCTCAGCAGCCTGCGGGAGGCACTCAGGCTCAGCAGCCCGCAGCCGGAGCGGATGCGCAAAGTTCCGCGGAGCAGGCAGAGCAGGAAACAGGGAATGATAAGTATAAAAACATCCTTCAGCTGCTCGGGGATGATGTGAAAACATCAAAAAAATATAAGACGAAATCAGAAGGCGTCGTCACATATGCCGTTGATGGTTACGAGAATTCGCTCGTACCGGAAAAACGGTATGAGATGAACGAGGAAACGTTCAAGGGTATAAACAACGGAGATGTTGTGCTCATAGATGACGGGGAGACTGTCAAGGGCGACCCTGTCTTCAAGATCGCGGACCGCGCGAACTGGTACATAATATGCTTTGTTCCGGAAGAACACGCTGAAAGATATGAACAGGATGCGCGCGTGTCGGTGGTTATGGACGGCCTCAAGACCATCAGCGGGATACTGGAAGACTGCACTTTGATGGACGGTAAAGCCCGCCTCATCATCAGAAGCAGCTACTACTACGAAGATTTCGCGAGGGTCAGGATATCCGAAGTAAAAGTCATCACCTCGGAGGAGATGGGTCTCATAATCGAGAACGAAAGCATCACCGAAAAAGACGGGCAGAAGGGCGTATATGTCAGGCAGACGAACGGTGAATATGAATTCAAGCCGATCCAGATAATCGCGTCTGATGACACAAAATCCGTAATAACGGGTTCTGTTTACAGAGATGCGGAAGGAAACAGCATCTCGACCGTCAAGAGTTATGACGAAGTGCTGAGAAAAGGTAACTGACAGATGTCTATCGGTGCAAATATACAGGCAGTAAGAAAGGATATGGAAGGCGCGGCAGTGAGGAGCGGAAGATCCCCTGAGGATGTGCTTCTCGTCGCGGTAACAAAGCTTCATTCGCCGGAAGAAATCAATGAAGCGATCGATGCCGGGGTTACGGACATCGGTGAAAACAAAGTACAGGAGGTCCTTGCCAAGTATGATAAGGTAAAGCCTGTCAGATGGCATCTCATAGGGCACCTTCAGACCAACAAAGTCCGCCAGATAGTGGATAAAGTAGTGATGATCCACTCAGTGGACAGTCTGCATCTCGCTGAAGAGATAAACAAGAGATGCGCCTCTATCGGAAAGAATATGGACATTCTCGTCCAGGTAAATGTTGCGGAGGAGGACAGCAAGTTTGGGATCACATCTGATGAAACCATGAGTCTCATAAGCGCGATCGCTGATACTTGTCCTAACGTTACGGTAAAAGGGCTGATGATGATAGCGCCATTCTTTGATGATCCGGAAATGACAAGGCCGTATTTCAGGATGGCGAAAAAATTGTTCGATGACTGTGCGGACATGCCGGCGCGTGCCGGAGTGGATATGAAATACCTTTCGATGGGTATGACGAACGACTTTCAGATCGCCGTGGAAGAGGGATCGAACCTGATCCGCGTCGGAACGGCGATATTTGGAAATAGAAATTACAGAAGCGAAGAAAAGTAAATCAAAGGAGGAAACGTAAATGGGCTTTGCGGATGGCGTCAAGAAACTTATTGGTATCGAAGAATACGATCCTGATGAAGAAATCAGCGAGAAAGAGATAGAAGCTGCAAAAAAAGAATTAAAAAAAGAAAGTAAAAAAGAAATAAAGAGTGAAGCGGAAAAAGAGCCGGCCGGCAGATTCCGTCAGGAAAGACAGCCGGTACAGGCTGCAGAAACAAAAGCACCGGCAGCAGCTCCCGCAAAACCCGACAGGAGGTATTCCATGACCAATACAAGTTCATTCAAACTTCTCCTCATCGAGCCGAAATCGTTCGAGGAGTGCCAGAAACTCGTTGACAGCCTTAAGACAAGAAGACCGATCATCATCAATCTCGAGAAACTTGAAACAGAAGTTGCCCGCAAGATTTTTGATTTCCTGAATGGTGCGACATACGCCCTGAACGGAAATGTTCAGCAGATCGCGAACAACATCTTTATATTTGCTCCCGAGAATGTTGACATCGCTGGCGGACAGCCGACGGAACAGGGAACCGTTGATTATGATTTCCCCGTAAGCAGCTCTGAGCCGGATAATCCCTGGAGGTAAGATTTGGCCGGGGTATTAATATATGCGATACATACGTTTACCAGGATCCTCATATACGTGATGATCGGGCAGGCCTTTCTGAGCTGGTTCGTGCGCGATCCTTATTCGACCGCGGGCAAACTCTACTATGCATTGGCCAAGATAACAGACCCACTGGCTGCGCCGGCGAGAGCGTTTCTCGCAAAGATCGGTGCTGACAGGGGTATGATCGATTTCTCTTTGCTTCTGACGGTAATCTTAATTGAGCTGGTAGAGGCAGGGCTCGTCAGGCTTGTAATGATGTTCGCATGAGTTGATGAAAGGGGAAAATGATATGTTGACACCGAATGATATCCAGACCGCGGAATTCCCAAACGCGTTCAGGGGATACAGTAAAGAAAAAGTTGATGAGTTTCTCGATAAACTGACTATAGATTTTCAAAGCGTGATAGATGAGAACCTCAGGCTGAGAAGTAAAATAGAAGAACTCAACCATGAACTTACGGAGGCAAAAAAAGCGGAAAACTCCGTAATGAACACTCTTGAACAGGCCAAACGCCTGATGAGCGACATCTCCGAGAGTGCAGAGAAGCGCGCTGAAGTTATAATCAAGAATGCTAGACTCGATGCGGCGAACATAACAAAGAACGCTAAGGATGAAGTCGTTTCCATGACCGCGGAGTCGGAGAGATTGAGAACGAGACTCACAAATTTCCGCGAAAACTACAGAGCGATGCTGAATGAAGAACTCGGTCAGCTTGACTCAAGTGTAGCGGCTTTGTTTGAGGATTTTGAGAAAGATTCTCTGGATGATCTTCCCGATGTTTCAAATCTTCTCGATGAGGACAACCATGTTCTTGCTGATGCGGAACCGGAAGAACCGGTAGTAGAACCGGTTGTTTCAGAACCCGAAGAAACTCCGACAGAAGAAATGCAGGCTCCGGAAGAGCCGGTGAAAGAAGCTCCGGTTGAAATCACGATTGATGATGTCGTCAAGGGAGATGTTGATGAAGAAGTAAAAGCACCCGAAGTTCAGGCAGTACCTGAACCGGCTCAGGCACCGGCGCAGTCTGTTGCCAAGACGGTCAATCCTCAGGCTCCTGAAACTGCCGCAGCACCGGTAAAACCTCAGGCTCCTGCTTTCGCCGAAAGCGCGGCTATTGTCCAGCAGCCGGCTGCAAGACCTGAAGCAAGACCGGTTGTTCCTCCGCAGGCACGTCCCGCTGTAAAGCCGCAGCCTCAGCAGGTTGCCCCGGCTCAGACTGCACAGGCTGCCCAGCAGGCTCCGGCGGCAAGGGTGCAGGCGAGACCGGCTCAGCCGCAGGCAAGACCTGTACAGCAGATGACTCCGCAGCAGGCGGCATACATGGCTCAGAGAGCAGCTGCGCAGCAGGCTCAGCGCAGAGTTGTGCAGACCCCGCAGGCAGGCGTTCAGCAGGCGCAGAGACCGGTATCGCAGCAGGCTCCGGTGAGACCACAGACTCCACAGGCTGCACCGGTTCAAACTCAGAGACCAGTTGCACAGCAGACTCCGGTATCGCCGCAGAAATTCAGCGACAGACCTACATATGTTATGCAGAGACCGCTCGAGCAGGAGGCTGAAGCGGCTCAGAAGCCACAGCGCCAGTCTTATGCTCAGAAATAC
>JAFOKI010000162.1 GCA_017419895.1 Eubacterium sp.
CCGGTCGCGATAATCGAAAAGATGATGGACATGCCCTTCTGTCATATGCACGGGCCCGAGCACCACGTCATGGTCGGCGCGGCGCTTTTGACCGCATATAAAAATGCAGGCGGCGATATAGACCTGCACAGTTCCCTTATTGAAATGATGAACCGCGGAAAAAGCGTTCCGGGCGGGGCATGCGGCTTCTGGGGCGCCTGCGGTGCCGGAATAAGCACCGGAATGTTCGTTTCCATTATCTCCGGGTCAACGCCTCTGGCAAACGAGCCATTCGCCTTGTCGCACCGGATGACATCAGACGCTTTGGGGAAAATCGCCGGTGTCGGCGGTCCGCGCTGCTGCAAGCGGGATTCTTTCCTGTCTATCCTCACCGCGGTCGACTTTGTAAAAGAGCGGTTCGGCATCGAAATGGAAAAGCCGGATGTCGTTTGCCGCTATTCCGCGCAAAACAATCAGTGCATCGGAAAACGCTGCCCGTTCTCCAAGGCAAATCACTGAATTATTTATCCGCCTAATATCTGTTGGAACCGGATCCGGCTACGCGCCGGATTTTTAATTGGATCAGTTCACGCCGTATTTTATCGCGATCCTCGATAGCCGCTTCGTGAATCCCGTGCCGAACAGGAACACAAAGGCTGCCGCGCACACTGCGTGGAAGAGGTCGTACGGGATGCCGCTGATATATGTGAGCTGAAGCGTTTTCAAACTGACCGCTGGCTCACCCGGGAACGATGCCGTAAGGAACATCGCGGCGATATTGATTATTCCGCCGTATACGATAAATGTAACAAAGAATGAAAATGCCGCCATGACTGCCGGACGATCCGGAAGTTTGAAATTCTGTCTGCCTGACTTTGCGCGGCGTGTGCTTTGTTCGAAGAATATACCGGCCAGCATGCCGAGAAGCCCCCAGCAAAGCATCTGCCAGGGAGTCCACATCCCCTGCAGCATATAGAAATTGCAGATAAATCGGGACAGCGCGCCTATCGCGAAGCCTTTTTTCGGACCCAAAGCCATCCCCGACAGGATAACCATCGCGGTGCCTGCCTGAAGCGGCACCGTGACATGGAAAAACAGGTGCACGACAACAACGAGCGCCGACATGGTAGCGACCATCACGATGTCGCGCGCGCGCATGAGGGCTTTGTTCCCTTTTCGCATCCTGAGTTCTTCCATTTATATTATACCTTTGATAGCCCTCGCGGCCTGCTCCGCCGTCACCGCTTCCGGGAAATACTCCCGTACCATACGGCTCGCGTCCGTCGTGTAGAAGCTGTTCCCCGCGAAAAACGACTTTGCATCGCTTACCGAGATAAGCTCTCCGTCAAAAAGCATGCCGCAGATATCCGCGTATTCCGCACAGAATTCGATGTCGTGCGACACAATTACTACCGTCTGTCCTGCAGCTGTCAAATCGCCCAATTGCGATCCGAAAACCGCTTTTGCGCCTTGATCCATGCCCTTCGTCGGCTCGTCGAGAAGCATTATGTCCGCGCCGGTCAACATGACTTTAGCGAGCGCCAACATCTGCATCTCTCCGCCTGAAAGGTCGTACGGGTGGATATCCGCAAGCTCGGTGAGCCCGAAAAGCTCCATGACCTCACCTGCCGCGGCGGCTTTTTCCTCATCGGTTGACGCCGTCCCAAAAGGTCCGGCTAGAAGCTCGTCCGCTGTCGTGACCTCGCTGAACAAGGCCTTCGGATCCTGCGGAAGCATTACCCGTCTGCCTTCAGCCGTAACTTTACCTTTCAGCGGCTTATCCAGTCCCGCGATCACTCTTAAGAGTGTCGATTTGCCGCTTCCGTTCCCGCCGACGATCGCGAACACAGAGGCCTTCGGGACTTTGACCGAGAGCCCCCGGAGCACCTGGGCACCATGTTTGTCGTAGCTGTAATACAGATCTTTCGCCATCAAAGCCGTCCCGGCATCTTCCCGGCAGCCTGCACCGTCAGCGGCCGCGCTTTCCGGGGCGTCTGCTACGGCTTTACGGCCGGCTATGACTTTGTCAAGCCACAGCTTCCCTTCTCTCACAGTGATTGGAGCAAGGCTCCCGCCTCCAACGCTTTCGCCCGTCACCGGCGGTGCATCACCTGTGACATCCCGGTAGATCCTGAGTACTGAAGGCATCACGCCCGGCTGGGTTACCTCCTCCGGCGGCAAAATCTCACTGATTCTGCCATGCTCCATCACCATCACACGGTCCGCCATCGGGAATACGCGTCCGGTATGATGCTCAGCCATTATTACGGTGGTACCCAGCTCACTGTTTATTTTTCCGAGCAGCGTAACAAAGCGCTCCTGCGACGCCGGATCAAGCTGCGCGAGAGGTTCGTCGAGAACCAGCACCTCCGGTTTCATCACCATCGCAGATGCGAGGCTGAGTATCTGCTTCTCTCCGCCCGAAAGATCCGCCGTGCCGCGCCTGAACCAGCGCTGGATGTCGAACCAGTTTGCCATCTCGGCGACCCGGGCGGTAATGGCATCCCGTTTTAGTCCAAGGCTTTCGAGACCGAAGGCGAGCTCGTGCCAGACTTTGTCGGTGATTATCTGCGCTTCCGGATCCTGCCCAACGAAACCGATGCTCCCCGCAGAGACACGTCTTTCCATCGTCTCGATCGGAATACCTTTAAATGTGAGGCTGCCCGAAATCATACCCTCAGGCGCGATCTCGTTTTTGAGCTGCCTGAGAAGTGTGGTCTTGCCACAGCCGGACGGACCGCAGACGAGAAGGAACGATCCCTGCTCCACAGTAAAATCGAGTCTGTCTAAGGCTGGCCGATCGCATCCCGGATAGTAGAATGTATAGTTTTTTGCTTCAATGATTTGCATCGGCTTTTATCTCCAAACAAAGCAGCGGCGCGCCTGCGAGAAAAATCGCGAACGCCGCGGCTGAAAGCGTGATGCGTCGGTCCATCGGGACCTTTGTTACCGGATAGAAAGACATCCGGGCATATCCCAGGACTATGACCGCTATCAAAGCCGCGGCTATAACCATCGTGACCGCAAGCTTGATACCATCGGAGGCTTTGAATCTGAACAAGTGGTAGCTCGTCCTTCCGCGGAGGCCGTAACCCCGCGCCGCCATTGAATCCGCCGTCCCGAGAGAAGTCTCAAGAGACCATGCGAGCAGCGTGGAAACTGCACGTACCCTGCCTGCCGAGCCGGATGCGCAGCCGGCGGCAAGGCTTCGCTGCGCGGTTCTGATTTCCCGGTACCGCTTCCTTAAGAGCGGCACCGCCCGGAAAGTCATCGACAGGAGCAGTCCAAGTCCGGGCGATACCCGTCCGAAAATATATAC
>JAFOKI010000163.1 GCA_017419895.1 Eubacterium sp.
CACGAGTATTACGCTGCCGACGCCTCCAAGTATGACGCGGAACGCAAGCTGAAGATCCGCCGGATCTACGATCAGATCCCCTCCAACCTGGAGAACAAGAAAAAGCGCGTGGTTGCCCAGCGGATCGAGGGGAAGAAAGGCAGCACCTTCGCCGACTATGAAGACGAATTTGAATATCTGATCAGCGCCGGGATTGCACTGAACGTGCAGGCCATCTCCACACCGACCTTTCCCTTGATCGAGTCCTCCGGCAAGAACCTGCTCAAGCTCTATCTGAACGACGTCGGTATTCTTACCTCTATCCTGTACGGCAGCAATATCCGCGCGATCCTGGAGGACGAGCGGAGCATCAACCTCGGCTCGGTCTATGAGAGCGTCGTCGCCAGCGAGCTCATCGCCCACGGATTCAATCTGTTCTATTACGATAACCGCAGCAAGGGCGAGGTGGATTACCTGATCGACGACTACGACAGCCTCTCCGCCGTCCCCATCGAGGTCAAGTCCGGCAAGGACTATACCATCCACAGCGCGCTGAATACCTTCGTAAAGAACGACGATTATCACGTGAAAAAAGCGTTCGTTCTGTCCAACGCCCGCGAGATCACGACGAACGGCAAGATCACGTATCTGCCGATCTATGATGTGATGTTCTTTGGGGCGGTGGAGACTGCAACTAACATTCTGTAGATGAACCGCTACTCGATTGAAATATACGGATAAGGATTGGTGATTAACATGGCAAAGAGAGAAGTAAAGACAGATTTATGGGTAGCCGGGCAACTCGATAAATGCGGCATTCATTACACGCCACAGGGAAGCGATGTTAAGGAGATTGGCGATGCCCTGTCTTCTGCCTCCAAAAGAGGAACCGGAAAGGCTGGATATCCGGAGTATGTCGCCGTTGTAAACGACTTTGTTATCGTCATTGAGGATAAGGCTGATTTGGGGCAGCATATCAAGCTCACTGATTCCGGGATAATTGATACCTCTACGAAAGCAGTAACTGACTATGCAGTGAATGGAGCATATTTCTATGCGAAGCACATTGCGCAGAACAGTTCTTTCAGAAAGGTATTTGCGATTGGTGTTTCCGGCGATTCCAAGCATCACAAGATAACGCCGTTATATGTCGACGATAGGGAAAGCTACAAACGTCTCCCTGACGTTGAGTCCTTCGCCATGTTTACCGAGCAGAACATTCAAGAGTACTATGTTCGGAACGTCCTGGAGGAGAAAACAGACGTTGAAAAGACGACCGAAGAAATCCTCAAGGATGCTGCAGAGCTTCATGAATATCTGCGTACATACGGATCGCTGAAGGATCAGGACAAGCCCCTTGTGGTCTCTGGTATTCTTCTCGCATTGGACGACCAATTCTTTTCTGTTGACAACCTCAAAGGCGACAGTATTACGACAGACGGACAGTTGATCTGCGAGGCGATACAGCGCCGTCTGAAATCCTCCAATGTCGGGCCGGACGCAAAACGTGATAAGCTAATGAGCGAATTCGCTATCATCCGCACAAGCGCGCGGCTGAACGAAAAAGACGAAAAGCTCGGGAAGACGCCGTTGAAGTTTTACACGGAGTTCTTGAAGGAGCGGGTCTTCGATAGCATCAAATACAAATCCTCTGCGGAAGACTTCATTGGCCGCTTCTATGGCGAATTCATGAGCTACAGCGGCGGCGACGGGCAATCGCTGGGTATTATTTTAACGCCGGCACACATCTGCGAACTCTTCTGCGACCTGCTTGATGTTCAGCCGACGGATATTGTTCTCGACCCCTGCTGCGGAACGGCGGGATTTCTCGTCGCCGCTATGCACAGAATGGACTATGCTGCGGGCGACGACCAGACCGTGAGAAAAAGCATTCGCAAAAAGCAGCTTCACGGCTTTGAACTACAAAGTAATATGTTTGCCATTGCCTGTACAAATATGATCCTCAGAGAGGACGGCAACAGCAATATTCAATGCCAGGACTTCCTAAAGCAGAATCCGGCGCTGGTGCAGCAAAAGGGCGCGACAATTGGCATGATGAATCCGCCGTATTCGCAGGGAACAAAAGCCGACCCCAGCCAATACGAGCTCTCCTTTGTGGAGCATCTTCTTGATTCTCTTGTGGAAGGAGCCAAAGCTGCAGTCATTGTCCCGCAGTCTTCCATGACTGGAAAGACAAAAGATGAGCAACACTTCAAAGAGAACATCATGATGCATCACACGCTTGAAGGCGTGATCACCTGCAACACAGATACATTCTACGGAGTCGGCACAAATCCGGTTATTGCGGTATTTACTGCTCATGAGCCCCATCCGGCTGATAAGATTTGTAAGTTTATCGACTTCAGGGATGACGGATATGAGGTCAGAGCGCATGTGGGGCTTGTTGAGGGCGACTCTGCAAAGGATAAGAAACAGCATCTCCTTGATGTATGGAATGGCCGGGCGGAAGCGCCGAGTAAATTCTGCGTGGAGGCAACGGCACAGGCTGATGATGAGTGGCTGCATAGCTTTTATTATTTCAACGACGAGATCCCGACCGACGCCGATTTTGAGAAAGCTATCGGGGATTATCTCAGTTTTGAATTCTCAATGGTAATGCAGAACCGGGAATACCTGTTCACAGGGGGTGACGCAAATGATGCGACTTAATGAACGGGAATGGAAAGTGTTCTCGCTGACTGGCGAGAATGGATTATTTCCTATTCATGCAACAAGTACAGGAGTTGACAGTATAAAGCTTAAAGATGGTGATGACACCACTCTCCCATACATTACCAGAACCGAAATGAACAACGGTATCTCAAAGTTTATCTCTGCAAAGAACTTGGCGTATGGTAAAGATGAAGGTGGGTGCATTACTATCGGTCTTGACACGCAGACAGCATATTGGCAACCGACAAGTTTCGTTACGGGGCAGAATATTCATGTACTCCGTAGCGGCAAACTGAACTTTTATTCATATCAGTTTATAGCAGTTATCTTACGCCAGCAGATGAAAAGCAAGTTTAATTGGGGTGGTAATGGTGCCACATTAGGGCGACTGAAAAAGCTGAAAATCATGCTTCCTGTAACCGGCGAAGGGAAACCCGATTATAAATTCATGGAAGACTACATTCGCGAGCTTATGGAACGCAAGTATAAACAGTATCAGGATTACGTGCAAAAGCAAATGGCTACCCTCGCAGATAAGTGTTATGTAAACCGGGGGGGGTCGACCTTCTGACAATCTGTAAGTGGAGTGCATTCGCGATTTCTGATATTTTCGATATCAAACCGGGGAAACGGCTTGTTGCGGCAGATACGACAGAGGGGCAGAGACCATTTATCGGAGCGTTGGATAATAACAACGGCGTTGCCCGTTTTGTAAGCGATAAAAACAGTTCTATCGATAGCAATGTTCTCGGCGTGAACTACAATGGAAACGGGATGGTGATTGGATTTTATCATCCCTATGAGTGCATTTTCTCAGATGACGTAAAGCGGTTCCATC
>JAFOKI010000018.1 GCA_017419895.1 Eubacterium sp.
CGGAACGAGGACTTTGTCGACATCTGCAAGCGGAGTCCATTCAGCGGAATCGACTTCAGGTGAAAGAGTGAGTTCTTTCTTGTGCGTGAATGCCAGGAATCCGTGCATCAAAAGCTCGTTTCTCGGGAACCAGTGGGTGCCTGCATATATAAGTTCTTCGATATCAAGACCGAGTTCCTCCTTGACTTCACGAAGAGCGGTCTCTTCCGCGTTCTCGCCGGGAGAAATAAATCCGGAAGTCAGGATCGCATAGTCTTTGTTGATGTAGCTCTGCCTGGCCATAACGACCTCATCAAATTCATTGAAAGTCAGGACTATAACTGCGCTTGAAAAGGCGTCGAACCACATTTTGTCGCAGTTCTCGCAGTACGGGGTGAGTCCGTCGTCGCCGGCTTCTTTCATTATCAGTTTAGTGCCGCATTCCGGGCAGTATTTGTATCTCATATCAGTCTCCTTGCTTGAAATTGCTTTACAGTATGAGCATACCACTGTTTCGGCTGCAGATGAAGAGGTGATTGTGCTGGTGCAGGGCGGAATCATATGTCGAGACCTGCCGGTCTGCATGAATGTGTACATGTGACCGGTATTGAAAAACGGATCATGTATACCTGCTCGCCCCCTTGAAAAAGCATGCCGCAAGTAATATAATTATTTTAAAAGTGATTTCAAATAATAAAATTTGTTTACAATATTTTAAAATATGCGAAAGGAGGGACCTGATGATACTGGGATCGGTAGACCGCGCCATGAAGGTCTTCGAGATCCTGAACGGATATCCGGACGGGCTCAGGCTGAGTGAACTGGCAGAGCGATTGGACACCACGCAGAGCACGGCGCATCATGTGCTTTCGACGATGGTTCCGTACGGTTATGTTCAGCAGGACCCGGAGACACGGCGCTACTCACTCGGTCTGCGTTTTCTGCAGGTCGGGCAGACGATCGCATCGAATTTCCAACTCAGAAAGATAACGCACAGGCATCTTGAGAAACTCAGGACCGAGGTGGAAGGCGCGACGCATGTCGCCATTCTCAAGGATGATAAGGTTATTTACGTAGACAAGACCGACTGGTCAGGCGGGCTGACGCTTGCGACATACATCGGATTCACGACGGACGCGGAGGCGACAGCGGGTGGAAAACTCCTTCTTTCAACGCTCAGCGACGGTCAGGTCGATGATCTTTACCGCGACAAAGAATTCAGCAAGTACACGGATAAGTCGATTGGAAGCTTGTCTGAATTGAAGAAAGTTCTCACGAAATGCAGGGAGCAGGGCTATGCGGTCGATGACGAGGAGTATTATGAAGGCATACACTGCGTGGCTGTCCCCATCTATGCGGGCAACAAAGTCATCGCGGCGCTTAGTGTGACTTCATCCGTGTTTGCGTATTCGATGGAAGAGATGACAACAAAGGTGCGCGCCAGGGCGGAAGCCGCAGCGCGCGCGATTTCGGCTGACCTGTACTGACTTTGTATAGGGAAAGAATGACAATTACCGGCGCATGTGCGCCATCAGATAACAATTGTTTGGAAACCTTAAGGAGGAACCAAAAATGATACTCGACAAATTCAGAGTAGACGGAAAAGTAGCCGTGGTAACGGGTGGCACGAAAGGTATGGGAAGAGCGATTGCGTACGCTCTTGCCGAGGCTGGAGCCGATATAGTGGCTGTCAGCCGCAAACCTAATCCGGAACAGGAGGAAGAGATCCTCGCGCTGGGTAAACGCTATCTGCACATCCCGGCAGATCTTACGGATCGTGAGCAGACGATGGCAGTCATACCAAAGGCTGTGGAAGCTATGGGAACTGTCGATATCCTCGTTAACAATGCGGGAATGGTAAAGGCTGTAAGAGCACTTGAATGTTCAGAGGAAATCTGGGATCACACGGTCGAACTCGACATGAACAGCGCGTTCTTCCTTTCGCAGGCAGCTGCTAAAATAATGAAAGAAAAGGGTTACGGCAAAATTATAAGCGTAGCCTCCGTGCTCGGATTCCAGGGTGGATACTGGGCAATTTCCTATGCGACCGCAAAACATGGTATTGTAGGAATGACAAAGGCCTTTTCGAATGAGTGCTCGAAATACGGCGTGCGTGTAAATGCCGTTGCACCGAGCTATATTGAAACCGAACTCACGGGACCGATCATGAACGATCCCAAGAGATATGAATCGATCAAAAGCAGGACACCGATTGGGAGATGGGGACAGCCTGATGACGTTGCAGGTGCGGTTTTGTTCCTCGCTTCACCGGCGTCCGATTATGTGACCGGTGTTACACTTCCGGTAGACGGCGGCTGGCTTGCCTGGTAGAAAGGAGAAAACATGAAAACTGGAGCAGAGTATATTGAGAGCCTGAAGAAAATGAAGACAAAGGTCTACATCAGAGGCGAGCTGTTTGAAGGCGCCGACGTTGTCGACCATCCGTTCATCCGTCCGCACGTCAATGCTGCGGCGATGACGTTTGACCTCGCGTGCGATCCTCAGTATGAGGATCTGACGACAGCTACTTCACATATGACGGGCGAGAAAATCAACCGCTTTACTCACATCCATCAGAGTACTGACGATCTCCTCAGAAAAGTCAAAATGCTGAGACTGATCTCCCAGAAGACTGGTTCCTGCTATCAGAGATGTGTAGGTCTTGACGCAGTAAACGCTCTTTACACGACAACGTTTGAGATGGATGCTAAACTCGGAACGAATTACCATGAGAGACTCAAGGCGTTCCTGAAAGAATGGCAGGAGAACGATTACATGGTCGCCGGCGCGATGACGGACCCGAAGGGTGACAGAAGTCTTCGTCCGAGCGAACAGGCCGATCCGGACCTCTTTGTTCACGTAGTAGAAAAGAACGATAAGGGCATCGTAGTACGCGGCGCCAAGATGCATATGACCGGTATGGTCAACTCCAACTACATGGTGCTCATGCCGACAACCACACTCAGGGCAGGCGATGAGGATTATGCGGTATCATGCGCGATCCCGGTCGATGCTGAAGGAATTTTCCATGTGTTCGGCCGCCAGACGAACGACGGACGTAAGGAAGAAGGCGGAATGGATGCCGGTAATGAGAAATTCGCGATCGTCGGAGGAGAATGTCTGACAGTTCTCAATGACGTGTTCGTTCCGTGGGAGCGCGTATTCATGTGCGGTGAGGTCAATTACAGCGGAATGCTCGTCGAACGTTTTGCATGTTATCACCGTCAGAATTACGGCGGCTGCAAAGGCGGCGTGTCCGACATCGTTATCGGCGCTGCTGCGGCTATGGCAGATGTCAGCGGTTACGGCAATGTTTCGCACATTAAGGACAAGATCAACGAGATGATCCATTTGACCGAGACCGTATACGCTTGTTCAATCGCGTGCTCGGCGGAAGGTCGTCCGACTCCGTCCGGGGCATATTACGTAGACCCGCTCCTCGCCAATGTCGGCAAGCATAATGTAACAAAGCTGATCTATGACATCGACCGTCTAGCCCAGGACATCGGCGGCGGTATCCTTGCGACGATGCCGTCTGAGGCCGACCTCAGGAATCCCGAAATCGGAAAATACGTCGAGAAATATCTCGCGGGTGTGGAAGGTATCCCGACAGAGTACCGTATGCGTCTTGGAAAACTCATCGAGAACATGACGGGCGGAACCGCTCTCGTCGAGAGCATGCACGGCGCGGGATCGCCGCAGGCACAGAAGGTCTTCTATTCCAAGCTCTCAAACGTTGAGCACAAGAAGGACTGTGCTATGTGCATTGCGGGAATCCCTGAAGAAGGACAGCAGCTCATTAAAGAAATCGTAAAAGCCAAGTACTCCAAGAAGAAAAAATGAAGATAGGTGTCAAGTACTGCGGTAACTGCAATCCGCTCCTCGATACACCGGGACTTGTAAAACGGCTGAAGGCACGGCTTTCATCCGGATCGCCGGCTGATGCGGAAGGTGTGGAATTCGTGTCGTATTCCGCTCAGGAATACGATGCGCTTCTCCTGCTGAACGGTTGCGGTGCGTCATGTGCCGAGGTTCCGGAATACACCGGTACGGTGATACGTGTCGACGGGCTGACCGTTGACTGGTGGCCGGTTGAACCGGACGAGATATATGATGCGGTGCTTGCAAAAATAACCTTTGTAAAAAAGGGATAAATACCAAGGGAGAAAAAATAAATGAAAGAATTACGTAATGTCGTGATCGTAGGAGCCAAGAGGACACCGATTGGTGATTTCCTCGGATCGCTGAAGGATGTCAGCGCTGTCGACCTGGGTGTCGTCGCAGCGAACGCGGCGATGGAGCAGGCAGGTGTTGCGCCGGAGCAGGTGACTGAGGTCGCTTGCGGAATGATCTACAAAGCCGGTGTCGGCGGCAACCCTGCGCGACAGATCATGCTTAAGTGCGGAATACCTGACACGGGATTTGCTTACACGGTGGATCAGCAGTGTGGCTCGGGTATGAAGGTCATCGAGCTTGTCACACAGTCGATCATGCTCGGCAAGAACGATATCGGCATCGCCGTCGGGACGGAAAGCATGTCCAATTCCCCATATCTTATCCAAAAGGGGAGAACAGGCTACAGAATGGGAGACGCCAAGATAGTCGA
>JAFOKI010000019.1 GCA_017419895.1 Eubacterium sp.
AGATTGACAGGACCCGTAAAACCATCCTCATTCTCCATCATGAGGACGAGCGCTCTTACCATATCGCTCACGTAGCAGAAGCTCCTCGTCTGGGAACCGTCGCCGTAAAGCGTGATGTCTTCACCTCGGAGCGCCTGCATGATGAAATTCGAGACCACGCGGCCATCCGCAGGGTCCATGGCCGGCCCGTATGTGTTGAAGATCCTGACTACGCGGATATCCGTGCCGTACATCCTGTGGTGATCGAAGAACAAAGTCTCCGCCGCGCGTTTCCCTTCATCGTAACACGCGCGGATCCCTATCGGGTTGACGTTGCCCCTGTAGTCCTCCGTCTGGGGATGCACAAGCGGTTCGCCGTAGATCTCACTCGTGCTCGTGAGAAGGATCCTCGCACCGTTTTCTTTCGCGAGGTCCAGGAGCGAAAGCGCTCCGAACACGGACGTTTTGAAGGTTTTAATCGGATCCTTCTGGTAATGCACCGGACTTGCCGGACATGCCAGCTCGTAGATCCGGTCAATGCCGGTGAGCTCCGGAATGTCCGGAAGCGGCTTTGTGAGATCGTGCTCAACTATAGTGAATCTCCCGCTCCCGAGAAGGTCCTCCACATTCTCCCTGCATCCTGTATAAAAGTCGTCAAGGCACACAACATCGTGCCCGTCCGAAACCAGCCGTCTCGAAAGGTGCGATCCTATGAATCCCGCGCCGCCGGCGACAAGTATCTTTTTCATAATTTACCGTCTCTCTCTAGTTCCATGTGATATAATCACTATTACTATTATATACTAAAAACAGTTCAGTGGCTTACAATTATAGTTTTTATCGACAAAGGAGACTGTCTGCATGAAGATCGCGCTTTGGGGATATGGAAAATACGGCAAGAAACTCTATAGAATCCTAGAGGAGTATTGGAAATCTGAATATGAGATCGTTGCTATATACGATAAAAATTGCACCGAAGCGTATGTAGGCAGCATTCTGCTCAAATCACCCGACAGCATTGCGGACGACTTTGTGAACGGAGATTTCGAAGGTGTCATGATATCCGTTTATTGGGAGTCGCTTTTCTATGAAATATTGAACGCCTTGAATGAATATGGGATCCCGATCGTCAGAATAGGAAATGAAGCCGATTTCTATCCTGCAGACGCTTTTGACACGGTAGATGACGCGCCTTTCAAAATCGACCAGGAAGGCTACGATTTCCACATTTTCAAAAAAATATACAGCATATGCAGTCTTGGCCCGCTGCGTGAATCCATTTATCTTTTCGACAAAGCCGGGAAACTTATAGCCGACCACTGGAACACGTTCCCCTCAAAAGATGATTTCTTTCATAAGTACAATTATCCGGTCAGATTTGAATGTCATGGCCGCGAAATTGTAGATTTTGGCGGGGACTGGTGTGTATTGGCTAAATTGTGGTCCTCCAATTATTCGCATTTTTCGTATGAAAGCATGGACTGTGTCTGCCTTCTTGAAGAATCGGGGTTCAGTGGAAAATACGTGATAAATAATGCGCCATATTGCAAAGAGCTTATGATGTTGTACGGTATCGCAGAAAACCGCATCGTCACGACCGGTGAACTTGATCCGGATAAGGTGTACTGCTTCGAGCGCTTGTTTATGCCCAAACTGCTTAAAAACGACAAAGATAACTCCGCCCCTGTGCTTAAGCGCATGTCCGACAAGATCAAGGGTAAACTGACGAAGGATCCCGAGCACAAGAAATACCCACATCTTCTGTACGTAAAACGGATCGGCTCAAGAAAACTTATTAACGGCGATGCCATTGCATCGGAATACGGATTCGAGACTATCGTGCCTGATGAGCTTCCTCTGATTGAACAGATGAACTATTTCCATAATGCAGATATAGTGCTGAGCGCACATGGCGCAAACTCGGTAAACGGTCTCTATATGAGAAGCGGTACCGTGATAATGGAGACCTTTGGCCGAACCTGGGTGAACTACTGCCATATGGCAGCATTTCATGAAAATGGCGTGTATTGCCTGCCGGTTGTTGAAGGTCCGATTTTCCCGGGACAGAGACCCGGAAAATTCCTTGATTATACTATTGCTCGCACCAATATTGACGCTGCCATGCGCGCGGCGTTCAAACTCGCCGGCATCGATAAAAATGCATAAAAGTGATAACAAAAAGGGATCCCCGGATCCCTTTTGTATTTCTCTTCTATCCCTTTATCTTTTCCCGTATCTTGGTCGAGCTTTGTGACTCGGTATATGGGAAAAACACAATGTCAGACCCACGTTTCCTTAACTCGTTCTTCTCCCATTTCCAATACTCGTTCTCCGAATAATCGTCTCCGGAAAAGAAGCAATCGAACGGCCGGCGATCAAATTCAATAAGCCTGGAAGGGTCATCATATATCGGTACCACCTCATCAACATATCGAACCGATCTCAGGATCTCCATTCTTTCATCAAGTGGTATCACGGGGTATTTCTGTTTGAATTTCATCACAAGCTCATCCGAGAGTACTGCGATCCTAAGGAATTCACATTGTTCTTTGGCTCTTTTTATCAGATTAAGGTGACCGATATGGTACATATCAAATACGCCCATCAAAAGCCCCACTTTATATTTTTTATCCATGCTTCACCTCTTGAGCGAGAGATCGTTCATTTTTCTCATGTCTTCCATTACAGCGTACTGATCGATATCTCTCCAGGATCTATCCGGATCGAAATACACGGTATGCTTGCGTCTCCTTCTGCCCGGCTCCGGGACCGACATGTATCCTTCTCCGTATCGCGCAGTCAGGATACTGTCATAGCCTATCGGTACCGGTATTTCCATATCCCCGAATTTCATCATTTCAGCACTGCTGAAATACGACGCTTCATACACATTACGGTTTGCAAGCTCGCCGTAATAGCAAGCGAGTACCGACAGATATCCTGTAGGTGGTCTTCCGGTGAACAGTTTTCTGAGACGGTTTAGCATCCAGCTTACTTTTACGCCTTTCGCCCTTATGAAATAGCCGCTGATTTTCTCACCCGGCACATCCTGCAGAAGCCATCCTGCATTAGGGTATTTTTTTACGTATATTATCCGCTGAACGCGATCAATCTTCGCCTTCAGGTCGGCTCTCCCCTTCTCGTCCGCGGGGCAATTATCGAGCGGGAGAATGTCAATCCATATACCCTGACTGCACCACCGTCCGATATTCTGATACTCCAACGCGGCAGTATTATCGTTTCTCAGTTTAGCGTATCCGCCATAGAAACATCGGTTGTCATTCTCCGGAGTCTGCAAGACATACGGTTTTTTCAGAATCGAACCGGCCTTTTCCATGAACCTGTCGTAATCCTCCCTCAGCATCGCGACATCCATGTCATCATCCCAGGGAATCGGCTTTCCGTCTCTTACCGCGCCGAGAAGAGTCCCGTGAATCGCAAAATACCTGAGTCCCAGTTCCTTGCAAACGCGGTCAAGTTCTTTCAGTATCCCGAACTGGACATCATGCACTTTTTTCAACAAAACCGCATCTGCCGCTTCTGCGCTTCCTCCGGCAATGAGTCTCCTGCGTTCATCTATACCGGCACTATTCCGCCATGACCATCTATATACCTGTGGAAAAAGCTCTGATCTGCGGTTCTCTTTAACGAACTCTTTTTCCTGATCTTCATATGTTTTCCAAAGCTCGTCCGTAAGCCCGTAATCTTTTCTTAGTTCAGCCTGCGGA
>JAFOKI010000164.1 GCA_017419895.1 Eubacterium sp.
CCACGGACGCGTTTTCCGTGACAATGAGTTCATGTCGGTATACGCGTATTTCCGCGATGTGGATGAAACAAAGCTCACTCTCCAGGAAACAGAGGTCGAGAGCGTACGCTGGATGGACCTCGATGAGTGCCTTAAAGTTATCGGCGACGCGGTATACGGCTCGCGCGACGACGAGTGGCCGAACTGCATATATGCAGAGGAACTCAGGATGGTAAAGGGTAGGTACGATAAGTAAAATATATGGATCAATAAAACGGCGCGGCCCGGAAGGGCCGCGCCGAAGCTTTGTTATGGGATCATTCGCGCCGGATCACACCATCCAGTCCCGGACCATCGCAACCTCATGCGCGTAGCCTTTGTCATCGTTCGGAGTCTCGAGGATGAACGGTTTACCCTGAAGCGCGGGATGACGTACTACACGCCTGAGCGCATCGAGTCCGATCATGCCGTCACCGAGTTGTTCGTGCCTGTCTTTCATGGAGCCGCACTCGTTAAGGCTGTCATTGAGATGAACGGCTTTGAGCCGGCCAAGTCCGATGACTTTATCGAACTCCGTAAGCACCGCATCGAGATCGTTTGCGATATCATATCCCGCGTCCCAGACGTGGCAGGTGTCGAAACATACACCTATGAGCGGCACGCCGGTCAAGCCGTCCTCAGCAATGTCGATTATCTCGCGGAGTTCTTCGAATTTTTGCCCGATCTCGCTTCCTTTTCCCGCCATAGTCTCGAGCAGTATTGTGGTGCGCCAGGGTATGAGACTCCCGTCATCACCGGTCAGCACGGACTTGAGCGCGTCAGCGATCATCGGGATCGCGGCAGCCGCGCCATGTCCGACATGGCTGCCCGGATGGAAATTGTAGTAATTCCCTGGAACGTACTCCATGCGCTCCAGGTCGAGCCTGAGCATCCTCCGCGCGAAATCACGTACTTCCGGCTTATCCGAACAAAGATTCATCGTATACGGCGCGTGCGCGACGAGTTTGCCAAATCCATGCTCACCAAGCATATCACAAAGCCGCTTCGCGTCCTCCGGATCTATTTCTTTTGCCTTCCCGCCACGCGGGTTCCTCGTGAAAAAAGCAAACGTGTCTTCGCCGAGCGCGAGAGCATGCTTTCCCATTGCAGCAAACCCGGCGGCAGTCGATAGATGGTTTCCGATATATATCATGATTCTTCCTTTTGTTTGAGTGCTGTGCACTTTGTAAAATACACGAGCTGCAAGGCCGATTCGTTGACACAAATTCGGCGCGCGTAGTATAATTTATTATTAGTCAATCATGCCCGAATTGCAAGCGGGCACTTAAATGAATGAGCATACCGCCACGCGTTTTCCGCAGCGGCCATGCAGCATCAAATGGGTCTAAAAATGCTGAATATCAGCTAAAAATGAAAGGGGTGCATAGCCTTGAACAAAGACGTAAGAAAGCTTAAAACAATGGACGGAAACGCGGCTGCCGCGCATGTGGCATACGCGTTTACAGAAGTAGCGGCGATATTCCCGATCACGCCGTCTTCGCCGATGGCGGAGAATATGGACAGCTGGGTAGCCGACGGACGCAAGAATATCTTCGGCGAACCGGTAAAAATCGTCGAGATGGAGTCGGAAGGCGGAGCGGCAGGTGCCGTACACGGATCGGTGGCGGCAGGTTCCTATACTTCCACATTCACCGCTTCACAGGGACTTCTTCTGATGATCCCGAACATGTATAAACTTGCCGGTGAACAGGCTCCGGCTGTTTTCCATGTTTCCGCAAGAACACTTGCGACACATGCGCTCTCGATTTTCGGCGACCATCAAGACGTCATGGCATGTCGCCAGACGGGGTTTGCGATGCTGGCTTCCAACAGCGTTCAGCAGGTAATGGACCTCGCGGCAGTTGCACATCTCGCAACGATAGCAGGACGCGCTCCGATGCTCCATTTCTTTGATGGATTCCGTACATCGCACGAGTATCAGAAGATCCACACATGGGACTATGACGTTCTTAAGGAAATGGTCGACTGGGACGCTGTAAAACGCTTCAGGGCACGCGCTCTCAACCCGAACCATCCGCACATGATCGGTTCCGCAGAGCAGCCGGAGGCATACTTCCAGCACAGCGAGGCAAGAAACCTTGCTTATGAAGAGACTCCGGATATCGTGAACGCGTACATGGAAAAAGTCAACGCAGTTATCGGAACAGACTACAAACCGTTCAATTACTACGGCGCTCCGGATGCTGAGAACATCATCATAGCCATGGGTTCTGTCTGCGAAGCTGCTGAAGAACTTATCGACTACATGCTTGCCCAGGGCAAGAAAGTCGGAATGGTCGAGGTTCATCTCTATCGTCCGTTCTCGGCAAAATATCTCCTGAATGTGATCCCCGAGACAGTAAAGTGCATCAGCGTTCTTGACAGAACAAAGGAACCCGGTGCCACCGGCGAACCTCTTTATCTTGATGTCGTTGCAGCGCTCAGAGGAACAGCGTTCGAAAAAGCCGACATTCTCAGAGGACGTTACGGACTCAGCTCGAAAGACATGCAGCCGGGCGATATCCTTGCTGCATTCGAGAACATGGAAGCTGCTGAACCGAAAGCAGAGTTCACACTCGCCATCAACGACGACGTTACTCATCTCTCGATCGCGCCGAGCCACTATCCCAAGACAGCACCGGAAGGAACGGTTTCCTGCAAGTTCTGGGGTCTTGGTTCCGACGGAACAGTTGGCGCAAACAAGAACAGTGTCAAGATCATCGGTGACAACACGGACAAGAAGGTACAGGCATACTTCCAGTATGACTCCAAGAAATCCGGCGGCGTTACGATCTCGCACCTGCGCTTCGGCGACAAACCGATCAAGTCGACTTATTACATCAAGCAGGCGGACTTTGTTGCTTGCCACAACTCAGCATACCTGCAGAAATACAACATCGTTCAGGATGTATTCCCGGGCGGAACATTCCTCCTGAACTGCACATGGTCTGACGAGGAACTCGACGAGAACCTCCCGGCTAAGGTAAAACGCTACATCGCTGAGAACAACGTTCAGTTCTACACATGCGACGCGGTATCGATTGCAAAAGAGATCGGACTCGGCGCGAGAAGAACGAACTCCGTGCTGCAGGCTGCTTTCTTCAAACTCGCGAACATCATCCCCATCAAGGATGCTGAGCGCTACATGAAAGAAGCCATCGAGCACACATATGCTCTCAAGGGCGAAGCGATCGTAAACATGAACAATGCCGCTGTCGACGCCGGTCTGACCAACATCCATAAGGTAGAAGTTCCGGAAAGCTGGAAGGACGCTGAAGGTGAACTCACAGTTCCTGTCCACGAAGGACGCGACAAGTATATGACGGACTTCCTGAACGACATCGTGACCCCGATGGGAGCGATGGACGGAGACAGCATTCCGGTATCCGCGTTCATGGATTATCAGGACGGCAAGAGCCCGTCGGGTACATCCGCATTTGAGAAACGCGGCATCGCGGCTGACATCCCGGTTTGGAAGGTCGCTAACTGCATCCAGTGTAACCGCTGCGCTTATGTCTGCCCGCACGGCGTGGTAAGACCGTTCGCGGTAAATGAAGAAGAAGCGGCAGCCATAGACGGAGACGCCAAGAAGATGATCGGAAAAGGAGTCGATGGACTTCAGTTCACTATCGGTATCTCTGCACTTGACTGCACAGGCTGCGGATCCTGCGCTAATGTCTGCCCGGCCAAGGAAAAGGCTCTCGTCATGACTCCGGTCGACAACGACATAGTGGAAGCAAGCCAGAAGAAATTCGATTATCTCGCAGCAAACGCAGAGGAGAAGGAACTTCCGTTCAAGAAAGATTCCGTCAAGGGATCGCAGTTCATCAAACCGCTCCTCGAGTTCTCGGGAGCATGCCCGGGCTGCGGAGAATCTCCATACGCTAAGCTCGTTACACAGCTGTTTGGTGACAGAATGATCGTTGCGAATGCCACGGGCTGCTCGTCCATCTGGGGCAACAGCGCACCGAGCACACCGTACACGGTCAACAGCAAAGGCAAAGGCCCGGCTTGGGGCAACTCTTTGTTCGAGGATAACGCTGAGTTCGGTCTCGGAATGACGATCTCGGTCGAAACCAGAAGAAACGGTCTCAAGACTGTTGTAGAAAGACTTGCTGCCGACGTACCTGAAGCACAGGCATGGCTCGACGCGTTCGATGACAGGGATGCTTCTGTTACGACGGGCGAGGCTCTTCTCGCAGCTGTCGAGGGTATGGATACTGAAGACGCGAAATACGTCAAAGAAAACAGTGACATGCTGAACAAGCCGTCCATGTGGATCTTCGGTGGAGACGGATGGGCTTACGACATCGGTTACGGCGGACTCGACCACGTGCTCGCTTCAGGTTATGACCTGAACGTGCTCGTATTCGACACAGAGGTTTACTCCAATACAGGCGGACAGTCATCCAAAGCTACGCCGATGGGCGCGATCGCTCAGTTCGCGGCATCAGGCAAGTCGGTCAAGAAAAAGGACCTCGCTTCCATGGCTATGCAGTACGGTTATGTATACGTTGCGACCATCGCTATGGGCGCCGACATGGAACAGACTGTAAAGGCATTCAAGGAAGCCGAGTCCTACAAGGGACCGTCGCTCATCGTGGCTTACGCTCCGTGCATCAACCACGGAATCAAGAAGG
>JAFOKI010000165.1 GCA_017419895.1 Eubacterium sp.
CAGAAATTCTGTCGCGGTAGCCGACATGACAGTCGCGATGATGATCTGCGAGATGAGAAATATAGCCCGCGGTTACGCGGCTCTGGCGTCCGGCAAGTGGGTCAAGATATTCCCGAACCTGATGTACTGCAGAGACATGAACCGCTGCACTGTCGGAATCATAGGCGTCGGAAAGATCGGCACAATGGTAGCGGAAAGGCTGAAAGGCTTTGGCTGCAAGATCCTCGGCTGTGATGCGTTCCTCCCGGAAGAAGAGGTGCTGGCGCGCGGCTGCGACGAAGTCGTCGGTATGGAAGAGTTGCTCAAACGGTCAGACTTTGTTACCATACATATGAGGCATAGCGCGGGTGAGCCGCCGCTCCTCGGGGCAGATGAGCTCGCATTGATGAAGCCGACCGCGATCCTCATCAACTGCGCGAAGTCTGGGCTTGTCGACACGGATGCGATGATAGACGCGCTCGCGAATGGCCGTCTAGGCGGCGCCGCGATCGACGTATTTGACATCGAACCGCTTCCGGAAGATCATCCGCTCAGGACGCTTCCGAACGTCACGCTCACGCCACACGCCGCGGGAACCACGGTCGATGCCTTTGCCAACTCGGTAACGATAATATTCGATCAGTTCAGCACGCTTCTGGCGGGCGAAGAACCGAAGAACAGAATGGTATAGGCAGGCGCCACAGCTCGCTCGAATGACCGGGCGCCGCAGCTCGCTCGAATGGGAAAAGACTGAAAACGACGGTCAGGCAGGGAAGGAAGGACAGCATGGAATATCAGGATATACGTGAACAGGTCGTACAAGGATGCCTTGCGATACAGCAAAAGGGCCTCATCAGGGGCACGTCGGGCAACGTTTCGGTGAGGAGCTCGGACGGCACTGCCGTCGCGATCTCGCCATCCGGTATCCCTTATGAGATACTGACACCGGAAATGGTACCGGTAGTTGATCTCGCGGGGAACATTATTTCGGAAGGAAAGAAACCCTCTTCCGAACTCCCGATGCACCTTATGGTCATGAACGCCAGGCCTGACGCGGGCTGCATAATACACACTCATTCGAAATTCTCGATCATTCTGAGTATCATCGGTGAGAAACTTCCTGTGAACACGATTCCCCTGATTATGATGATGTCGCCCGATCCCGCGCCGATCGTGCCGTTCGAGTTCCCGGGAAGCCCGGAGCTTGGCGCGGCTGTCGTGGAATACCTGGGGGATTCCGGACACGCGGTTATCATGGAGCACCATGGGCTTCTTACCTTAGGGAAGGATCTCGGTGAGGCGCTGACAATTGCCGAGTACATCGAGGAAGGTGCAGAGATCGCGTATTACTGCAGGCTTGCGGACGGAAAAGCCAAGGGTATCCCCGATGACAAAGTCGCCGAGATGATGAAGATCCTTATGAGCGGCAGGGCTTTGTAGTGAACAGGTATTTCTGCGGCTAAACGGCGGTTTGTGTCGCCAAATCGCAAATAACAAACAAAAGTGGGGAAGATTTCAACGATTTTCAGGCGCGGAAAAGTGTGTTTCCAAACGCCTGCACGAATCAGGTTCTGTAATCGTTGAAATTTTCCCCACTTTTTCTGTCTGCAGGAGGCTTGGCGATGAGAATTACTGAAAATGGGAATATATGGCAGAAAATCGCCTGCCTCCCATAACAAAAACTGCATTCCATCAGATCGATTATCCCTTTTTCTATATTTTAAGTAAAAGGGATAACAATTCCAACGTTTTTAAGGGGTGTTGCCCGATTTACAATGCATTTAACATGCATCTGGTCGTCCGGCATCCGGAAATCGTTGAAATCATTATCCCTTTCCCGCTATATATCGAAAAGGGATAGTATTACAACAAAGCCGCGCTGAGCGCGGCTTTGTCACATAGTATATCCTATTTCACTGTCACCTTGATCTTCGCGGCTGCTCCGTTCTGGACGTATGCGTAAATGGTGCAGGTTCCTTTCTTGACGCCCTTGATCACGCCCTTCTTGGAAACGGTAGCGATACGGGTATCGGTCGATTCGTATCTGATGCCGCGGTGGACCTTGACCTTGAACTTCTTGTCGGCGGCGACTGCTTTCGTGCCGAGTTTGAATGTCTTCTTGACCTTCACGGTGGCTTTGTTCTTTTTGGCCTTGGTCGTGACTTTCTTGTGGTTTCCGACTTTGCCGCCCTTTGCCGCGACGTGGACAGTCCTGGAAGTCGAGACGACTTTGTTGTTGGCATCGAGCGCAAGCACGATGAACTTGTAATATTTGCCTTTGATGACTTTCGCGCCGGCGACTTTCTTGAAGGTCTTACTGGCTGAAGTCGTTTCAGCGAGACGCTTGAACTTTTTGCCCGCTCCGCATCTGCCGCCGAAGATCATGTATTTCTTTGCGTTCTTTTGTTTTATCCATGTGACCGTGATGGATTTCTTGGTCTGCTTGGTCGATTTCGCACAAAGCGGAGCGTACTTCGTCCCCGCCGGGCCTTCGTCGGAGTCGGAGTCAATGATGGCCTGTGCGGCTTCATCACCGTCCATTCCCGGAGCTACTGGCTCGAGTTTGGGGATGGATTCTGTCTTTGTGCCGCCGCAGACGGTGCATGTGTACGTCTTCACGCCTGCCGCATCAACTGTGGCTTCTTTCGTGACAACACCGCTGTCCCATGTGTGCGCGGCTGTTTCGGTGTGGCTTGAGTCATTATTCATACTATATATAATGGGTTATATTTAAGTATATCGTAATGGAATTCTGCGCGCACTTAAAACTCGGCGTGGTTGCACAGTAAACGCGTATTTGTAATACTCCAGCTACGTTTTGTTGTCTTGGGTTTTTCATAATGATATAATGACCATGTAGAGAGTTTGTAGAGGGGTGAGAATAATATGATCAGGTTATTAGCGGGAAAAAGGAAAAAGCATGGCGCGGTTATCGTGATCATGGTGATCATGATTCTCGCAGTTTGCAGCATGACAACGGGCTGTAGCGCGGGCATCGGGCAGGGCAGCGGTTCTTTCGGCGAGGGAAGCGGATCGTCCGCGGCTGTCGAGATACCAGGTGTCGAGTTTTCAAAAGAAGCCGGAGCATACGCGGAAGATAGCATCGAGCTCGAACTGAGCGCGCCGAAAGGCTTTGTTATATACTATACGACCGACGGATCTGTACCAACCACGGAGTCAAACAAGTACGAAGCGCCGATTACGATGTCGGGTCCTGCTGAGGGCTGGCTGGATGAGAAAATTGCGGAGTCTTTGTCTCCGGAAGGATTATACTCGACGAATGCGACCCCGGAGATTTACGACGCCTGGGTGATAAGGGCGGCAGCCGCAGACGGAAACGGAAACTTTGGTCCCGTAGTTACGAAAACATATTTCCCCGGCACGAGTCTGGAAGGCAGATACAACGGGGTGGCAGTAATATCAGTCGCGATGGATCCCGCGGATCTTCTCGATTATGAGAAGGGGATACTGGTGCGCGGCAAGATTTACGACGACTGGATGGCTGAAGAAGACCGGTCGGAATACTTCAACAATAGCGGTAAATACTATCTGATACAAGGGAACTTTAGTCAGAAAGGGAAAGAATGGGAACGGCCTGCAAATATCGAGATCTTTGACGGAAGCGATACTCTCACCTTAAGCCAGGACTGCGGGCTGAGGCTCCACGGCAGCATGTCCAGGATCTATCCGCACAGATCTGTCAGGTTCTATTTCAAAGAAGATTACGGGAAAAAGAATCTCGATTATCCTATTCTCCCGGACGTAGTGAGTGAAGAAACGGATGAAACGATCGCGAAATACAAATCGATCGTACTTAGAAACGGCGGTAATCTTACCGAATCCTTGATGTTCAAAGACAGCTGGCAGCAGTCGCTTCTCAGCGGAAGGGATTTCGTGACGCAGCACTGCCGGCCTGCGGTGCTTTATCTGAATGGTGAATACTGGGGCGCGTATACTCTGAATGAGAGATATACGGACAGTCTGTTGGAAGAGTTCTACGGCGCCGATGATCCGATAATAGTAAAGGAAGGGGAATTTGAGGACGGCAACGAGGACGCGTTCGATTCATATACAGAGCTGATGACATTTGCGGAGAAAGACCTGTCCGATCCGGATGTCTGGTCCGATTTCTCACGGATCATGAATGTGCGGGGAATGGCTGAGTATTTAGCTGCACAGGTATACATGGGCAACGGAGATATCAATACAAATAAAAACATTCTGCTTTGGCGGGATGCAGGAGGCATATACGACGACGGGAAATGGCAGTATATGCTGTACGATACGGATTTCACATCTGAGATATACCTGGTTTCCGAAAGAGTAATGCCGGAATTTGATAGCGTGAGTTATTTAGCGGAGAATTATCCTCTCTTCGGGGCTGCGCTGCGCAACTATGAATTCAGGACAATGTTCATTGACGCGCTGGAAGATATCGGATCAAATGATCTTTCAGAGGAAAGAGTAAATGAGACTCTCGATGCGTGGGCAGCTGAATGGCGGCCTCTGGCCGAGGACACTTTTAAGCGTTTCTTCGGAAGTATGGACGATTTTGACGCGCAGATCCAACAAATAAAAGATTTTTATGCGAACAGGTATTATAATATAGTCAACGCCGCTTGGTATTATTAGTTGACAAGTAGATAAAATGTGAGGAAGTCTAATGGGCAGAAGAGACGGTAAATATATTAAAGCTCCGGGCCTTCAGACGGTCATGGGATATCTTTTTCCTAAAAGAACTGACTGTGAGGTTTATCTGA
>JAFOKI010000166.1 GCA_017419895.1 Eubacterium sp.
CTGGTGCTGTTCTTCTTCGCGTATATAATCGTGCTTGATATAATCGCGTTCATCGCGGTGAGGCGTATGGCAAGAGCTGACGAACATCTGTGATCCATAACAAAGCAGCCCGCTCCGCGGGCTTTGTGCAAGAATAAAGCGGCGCGCGCAGGCGGGCCGTTTTGTTATATTTTCCTGATCGATATTTCCCCGGAATGAAGCACAGCCCGAGAACTGTCGTCACGGTATTCGACCTCAAGTCCGCCGTTGTCGCAAACAGCCAGCGCAGTCGCCGGCCTCGTGCCCTCGGCACTTATCACTGCGATTTTCTTACCGATAATAAAACACCGTCTGCGGTATTCGTCTGTCACTACCCGTACCGGGTCGAAATGCTCAAGGTCCTTCATGATCCCGAGAAGTTCGGAAATGACTGCGCCTGCCAGCGCGTTCCGCGAGAATGAATCTATTGTTTCGGACACTGGTCCTGCGATCCCGGCAATTTCTTCAGGATAACTTCCGGGGAAACAGTTGATGCCGATCCCGGTAATGATTCCACCAAACCCGCCGGAAGGGATTGGAACGGCTTCCGCGAGAATTCCGCAGACTTTCCTGCCGCGCATGAAAATGTCGTTCACCCATTTGATTCCCGGAGGCTCCGCGCAGGGACATACTTTTTCTATCGCGCGGCAAACCGCGACGGCGGCCGCCATTGTGAAAAAACCGGGTTCAAAACCGGAAGGCGCGCAGGTGCCGATCGACAAATATATCCCAACACCGGGAGGCGACGCGAACGAACGTCCGAGCCTGCCGCGGCCGGCGGTCTGCGTATCCGCGATCACCACGACCGGCGAGGAATGATCCGACGCCAGTTCTTCCTTTGCGATATCATTCGTGGATGTCGCAGTGTCGAGAAGGATCAGACGGAATCCGGGTGTTATCGCGCCTGCCGTATCGACCGATCCTGAGCCGCATGCGTATTTGATGATTTCTTCCTGACTGAGTTCTGACATATTATTACCGTGCTTTGCCGATTAACGGCTTTTTTATCGACGAGGTATGATCCTTAACGTGTAGATTACGTGTAGATATGCGCCGTCTTCTTTAATTTTCCTACTGAATATGATAAACTAAATGATTGACGGAAATCAAGGGCAGCCGGCGGCCGGCGTATCGTCCGGACAGACGCGGCAATGCTCACTAAGGGATAAAAAACAGACAGCAGTTAGGATAGGATAGGTATATGGAAGCCCCAAATACGGGTGTGCAGATCGGCATAATGTTCTTGTTCGTCGTTTTATCGGCTTTTTTCTCGTCCACCGAGACGGCCTTTACATCGGCGAACAGGATAAGACTCAAGAACATGGCGACTGACGGCAATAAACGCGCCGCGCTCGCGCTTGAGCTGATAGAACGGTACGATGAGCTTTTGTCGACGACGCTGATCGGCAATAATATTGCGAATATAGGGAACACGGCGGTCGCGACGGTATTCTTTGTAAGGCTGTACGGAGTATACGGTCCGACAGTATCGACAATAGTCATGACCATTATCGTACTGATTTTCGGAGAAGTCACGCCGAAGGTCCTTGCCAAGGAAAAGGCCGAATTCTTCGCTATGGCATTCGCTCCTGTCATCAACGCGCTCAGGATACTTTTCACGCCGTTCAACTTCCTGTTCAGCCAGTGGAGGAAATTCCTGCTTAAGGTCCTGAAGGTCGATGAAGATAAGGGCATCACGGAAGACGAACTTCTCACGATAGTGGAAGAAGCCGAAACGGAAGGCAACATCCAGCAGGATCACAGCGAACTCATCCAGAACGCGATAGAATTCGACGAGCTGGAGGCATGGGACGTGCTCACGCCCAGAGTTGACATAGAGGCGATAGATATTGAAATGACGGAGGACGAGGTCGCGGAGATGTTCCTCGAGACCGGATTCTCCAGGCTTCCCGTGTATGAGGACGACCTCGACACGATCCTCGGTGTGCTTAGCCAGAAAGACTTCCACAACTATATTTATCACAAAGACAAGACGATTTCGGATTACATCAAACCGATAGTTTATGTCGCGGGTACGATGAAAGCTTTCGCGCTGCTCCAGAAGATGCAGCACGACCAATGCCAGATCGCGATAATAGTCGACGAGTATGGCGGGACGCTCGGTCTCGTGACGATGGAAGATATAATTGAGGAACTCGTCGGCGAGATCTATGACGAGCATGAAGAGGTAGAGTCGCAGGACATCACTCCGCTCCAGAACGGAAGCTACAGAGTTCTCGGAACGGCGAATGTAGAGAAGGTATTCGAGTTTTTCGGCGAGGACGAGGATTTCGACGACAATACCGTAAATGGTCTTGTGATGAGGCTCCTCGACAAGCTGCCCGAACCGGGCGACACGTTCGAGTATGAGTCGCAGCACAAGATTTTCCGGGGGAAGGTAATCAAGACCGAGGACCGTATCGCGGTCGAGATAAACATGACCGTAGAGGATAAACCCGAGGATGAGGATTAGGACAACGTAACAAAGCCGCCTTGCGGCGGATCGTATAAAAAGCCGGCTGCCGCCGGCCTTTGAACCGGATATGACTGGGTCGCGCTTCGCGGCCGGAAGGAGATACAAGATATGGGCATAATGGAAAAAATCTTTGGCGATCTCAACGAGAAAGAAGTCAAGAAGCTGCGTAAGATCGCGCAGAAAGTAGAAGACAGACGTGACGAGATGGTCGCGCTTTCCGACGAGGAGCTGAGGGAGAAAACAGTTGAGTTCAAGCAGCGTATCGCTGCCGGCGAGACACTCGACGACCTGCTTCCGGAAGCTTTTGCCGTCTGCCGTGAAGGCGCAAGGAGA
>JAFOKI010000167.1 GCA_017419895.1 Eubacterium sp.
ACCAGTTCCAGAAGCGCCGCCGTCAGCATGTCTCCCGCAGCCCCCATGCCGCAGTCTATGTATAGTGTCTTCACTATCTCTCTCCGTTCTTATCCCAATAAAATCAGTGTAAATATCATTATACCGCAGCGCGCCTTTGTTGTCACGCATGTAAAACCATCATGTTCCGATACACTTTTCAACCAATACAAAAGAGGCACCGGAAAACCGGTGCCTCCTTGTTTTTCATCGATCCAATACCCCTATACGGCGTCCCGTAACTAGCAGTTGTATTGATCTTTTTACTGATCACTCAGTAAATCCCGTCAGGCACAAAGTCCTGACATCACATCCGGTCTTATGCTCCGAGAGCGTTCGGCAGGAATGTGACGATTCCAGGTACATACGTGAGAAGCAGCAGTACCAGTATCTCGATGCAGAGATACGGCAGAATCTTCTTGGAGATCTGACCCATTGTAGACTTGGTGATACCGGAAGCTACGAACAGGTTTACAGCCATCGGCGGTGTGATCATTCCGATGGATGTGTTGATGATCATGATGATACCAAGAGCGATCGGCGAAAGTCCGATAGCGTTTGCCAGCGGCAGGAAGATCGGTGTCATCAGGAGGATGATCGACTGTGTCTCCAGGAACATTCCGAGGAACAGCAGGATTACGTTCATGACGAGCAGCAGAGCGAACTTGTTGCTGAACAGGCCGATCATGCTTGTAGCAACGGTAGCTGGGATATTGCTGTATGTCATGTACCAAGCGAACGGTGAGGACAGGGATACTACGAGGAGTACGATAGACGAGCTGACTACCGTGTCTCTGAAGCATTCAAACAGTCCCTTGAGGCTGAGCTCTCTGTATACAAGTCCACCAATGATGAGCGCGTATACGCAAGCAACAGCAGCAGCTTCGGTCGGTGTGAATACGCCGCCGTAGATACCGCCGAGGATGATCAGCGGCATGATGAGGGCGAGCAGAGCACCGAGGAAGGATTTTCCGAGCGCGCCGGGCTCTCTCGGTGTCGTATCAGCAGCATCGAACTTGCTGTTCTTGATGCCGTTCAGGATTACGAGTACAAGAGCGAGCAGGAGGCCCGGGATGATTCCAGCCATGAACATTGTTCCGACGGATACGGATGCCGTTACAGCATATGTTACCATCGGGATCGACGGCGGGATAACTACTCCGAGAGTACCGGCAGATGCCGCGATGGCACCGGCTTCAGCTTTCGGATAGCCTTTTTCGATCATTCTCGGAGCAAGGATACCACCGATAGCCGCTACTGTGGCCGGGTTGGATCCGGAGATAGCTCCGAAGAAAGCAGATGCGATTACGCATACAGCAGCAAGTCTCGCGGGGAGGCGTCTTCCGAGGATCTCGATGAAGGAGATAAGTCTCTTGGAAATACCACCCTTGAGCATCAGGTTACCCGCAAGGATGAACAGCGGAATAGCCATGAGTGTGAAGTTGTCGACCTGCGTGAACATTCTCTGAGCGATTACCGGGAGCAGATGAGGGTCGCCGGTAATGATCATTGTGAATGCAGCGCCGAGTCCCAAGCAGAGTCCGATAGGAACGCCGAGGAACAGCAGCAAGAAAAGAATACCAAATAGTAAACCTGCCATTATTTCTCGCCTCCTTCCTCAACTTCTGCTTCGAGTGCCTGAGCTTCCATAGCGGCTTCAGTAGCCTCGTCCAGGTCAACAGCGAGTCCAGCGTTAACTTCATAAGTGTGATAGCAGAATGTGATAGCCATCAGTACGATACCGATAGGAATAGCGGTGTACATCAGCCACATCGGCCACTGCAGGGACGGAGTTTTCTGTCCGGCAGCGATCTGCCATGCGATTACGTCTTTGCCGTACCATACGCAGATGACTGCGAATACTACTACGAGGATAGCAACGATTATACGGAAGACTTTCATGCCTTTTTCAGGAACGAACATCGGCAGGATATCCGCCGAGAAGTGCGAACCCTTGGCTGCGCCGACACCGATGCCGAGGAACGTTGCCGCGATCATGCAATATCTGGCAAACTCTTCAGCCCAGCTGAACGTGATCGTTCCGGTGTAACGGCCAAACGTGTTGATAAAGATTATAACCAACATCGCCGCGATCAGAAGGACCGCGATGATTGATTCGATCTTTACGATGATATCAATTACTTTTTTCATGTGATCCCTCTCCTATCAATGTGATGCTCTGTATTTTTCGAGCTCTGCCTGGAGTTTAGCGAGGAGCTCAACCGAGTCGGCACTGATATAGTTTCCGGCGTTTTCGTACATCGGCTGAACAGCAGCACGCCATTCTTCGATGTCAACTTCGTTAACTTCAATACCAGCGTTTCTCATCTCTTCTACGCCTTCAGCACTGGATTTCTGAGAGTAAGCTCTCTCCCAATCCTTTGCTTCTTTGGCAGCTCTTTCGACCGCGTCTTTCAGCTCCTGAGTCGGAAGATCGTTGAAGGACTTCTTACTGTAGAGCAGGATCGAAGGCGAATAGAACAGATGTGTGATCGACAGATATGTCTGTGCTTCGTACAGTTTGTCTGTCGCTATGATTACCGGCGGGTTCTCCTGTCCGTCGATAGTCTTCTGGTTCAGAGCGGTGAATACTTCTCCGTAAGCCATCGGTGTAGCCGTAGCTCCGAGGAGGTTGTATGTTCCCATGTGAACCTGGTTTTCCATTGTTCTGATCTTGAGACCTTTCAGGTCATCCGGATGAACGATGGGGCGTTTACTGTTTGTGGTATCACGGAATCCGTTCTCCCAGAAACCGGAACCGACGATGTTCAGGTCGTCGAACTGTGCGAGCAGGAACTGTCCGATTTCACCGTCGAGCATAGCATATGCTTCTTCTGCCGTACCGAAAATATACGGGAAGTCTGTAATAGCTACGTTCGGGATGAAGTTAGGTACAGGACCTGTAGCGCAGACAAGTCCGTCCAGAATACCCATTCCGCACATCTCGATCATGTCACGCTCGCCGCCGATTGTCGACTGCGGATAGATGTCTATCGTCATCTGTCCGTTTGTGTACTCCTCAACGAGTCTCTGGAACTCAACAAGACCGGATACATAGTGTCCCGGCGGAGGAGCAGTCGACGTACCGAATCTCCAACGGATCGTCGCATCTGCGGAACCCATGAGGGATTTCGCTTTTACTTTAGAAACGTCGATCGTGTTGTCGCCGCTGCAGGCGGTCATTGAGAGCAACATGACGACTGCAAGTAATGCTACTAACAGTTTTTTCATCATAAAATTCTCTCCTACAAAATTAACAATGCAATAATTGCTATTTGACCGGTCCGGAAGATGACGCGTCCGCCCTCTGCCGGACCGGAACAAAACTAAGTTGTCTGATGCGAGGCGAAGCGATGATCCTTCACCTCAGTTCAATCTTCTCAGATTTTCGGATTCTCGGGATGGAGCATTGTGTCGATTACTCTGTAGAGTACATCGTCATCCCAAATCTTCTTCCAGTCGTCTCTGAGAACGAGCTTGTTGCCAAGACCGATAGCTACTTTGCAAGCATCCGATACAGGCGGTTTGCCCGGGATGTATCCGAGGAAGTTGCATGTGAGGTTGTAGATGTGTCCTGTCAGGAAGGAAACAGCAGCTTCTCTGTCGATGCCGCGTCTCTCAGCTTCATCTACTGTCTCAGCCATAGCGTAGAGGCATGTTGCTCCGAGGATCTCAACGAGTGTGGGCTCGAGGAAAGCGATCTGCTCAGAAGTCATTACGTATGCATTGTCTGCACCGTACATGATCTTAGCTACTGCTCTCATCTCTTCAAATACGTCGTCATCGCCCTGGATCTTGCTCATTACGCAGTCCTGATGTCCGCCTTCTCCACCGAAACGGTCCATACGGGCTTCATAAGTATCCTGGTCTTTCAGGAACGACGGATGGCACGGATGTGCTACGCCGAATGTGCAGTCGTCTCTGAGAGCGACTTCTTTAGCTACTGCAGCAGCCGGGTCAAGGATCAGGAATCCCGCGCCGGGCTTCAGCATCGGAACGTATTCCGCACTCAGTTTTCCGATCAGGGAATCCGGAAGCGCGAAGATAACGATGTCCGCTTTTGCGAGAGCTTCTTCAGCCGGAGTAACCTTCTGGCCTCTTGCTTCGATTCTCTCAACTGCCGGCGGGAATGATTCTACGAGAAGAACATCATACTTATCGGGATATGTAGCAAGCTTTGTGCTTGTTCTTGTTCCCATCTTGCCGCCTGCTCCCATTACCGTTACTGTCAATTTGCCCATTTCAAAAACCTCCTTACGCACCTTGCCGCAACCCTTGCGGCATGGAGTATTATCTTCTCAGTCTCCGGCAGAGACTCGCCGGAAGACGATCAAACACTTTATTACGCACCCGCGGCTTTCCTAACAAAGCCGCCTCCGGCGCCGCACACTACTTGCCGAGTTTCTCCTTGACCTTAGCAGCAATAGCCTCCGGCGAGAAGCCGTAAGCATCAGCCAGTTCCTTAGCCGGTCCGGATTCACCGTAAGTCGTAAGAGCGATCCTCGTTACGAATGCAGGTTTGCATTCGGTTGCCAGACGGCTGATGTACGAACCGAGTCCGCCGTTGATGTTATGGTCTTCAATAGCGAACAGCTGATCCGATTTAGCCATTACTTTCAGGATTTCCGACGGATCTTTTCCGTAAAGGATATTGATGTCGGCCACAGTTACGTTGACTCCGTCCTCTTTCAGGAGTTCAGCAGCAGCGAGAACTCTGTCGAGAACGAATCCGTTCGAGAACAGAACCGCGTCGTCACCGTATTCTTTCCATACGGTTATGCCGCTTGCAGCGAACGGAGCGCCTTTTTCATAGACATCAACTTCTCTTCCGGAACCGCCGCGGATGTAAACAGGACCTTCCACGTCATAAGCCGCTTTTACTGCCTCGTACATCTGCTCGGGGTCTGCTGGTGTGAAAATCGTGTAGTTCGGGAATGCCGATACGATCGCCAGATCCTCATAGAACTGGTGCGTTACGCCTTCTCTTTCTCCTCCGAGAAGTCCGGCGTTGACGCCCACGAATTTAACGTTCATCTTGGTGTATCCGACGAAAGTTCTCATCTGCTCCGCAGCTCTCATCGTCAGGAATCCGCAGTATGTTCCGACATACGGAACGAGTCCCGCGCTGGCGATTCCGGCAGCCGCGTCAACAGCTCCCTGCTCAGCGATACCGCATTCGAGATAACGATCGGGGTATTTGTCCGCGAACGGTACTGCTCTCATAGCTTTTACCGAGTCGGACGAGACCATGACTATGTCTTTCTTTTCTTCAGCCATGTCCAGAAGCGCTGCGGCGAACGCTTCGCGTGTTCCTTTATATTCTGTCATAACGCTCAGCCCCTCCCCAGCTCTTTCTTCGCGATCTCGTACTGCTCGTCTGTCGGTACGCCTTTGTGCCAATTGTTGTTGTTTTCCATGTAGCTGATGCCTTTGCCCTTGATGTCGTCACATACTATGCAGGACGGCGCGCCTTTTGTCGCCTTAGCTTCTGCCACAGCCGCTTTTATTGCTTCCACATCATGACCGCAGATTTCCTGTGTGTGCCATCCGAAAGCGCGGAAGCGGTCCGCGATGTTGTTGTACTTGACCGTGTATTCAACACTCTTGTAGCTCTGCCAGCCGTTCTTGTCGACGAATACCACCAGGTTGTCCAGCTCGCGTCCGGTCGCCATGTTGACGCCTTCCCATGCTACGCCTTCCTGGAGCTCACCGTCACCGGTAATTACATATGTGAAGTAATCTTTTCCAAGTACTTTAGCTGCAAATGCCATACCTGCTCCGATCGCTATGCCGTTTCCGAGCGAACCGGACGTCATATCGAGTCCTTCGGTGCTTCTCATTGACGGATGTCCCTGGAACTTGCTTCCAAGCTGTCTGAGATTAAAATGCTCTACCTTAGGCTGATAATAGCCACGCTCATTGAGTGCCGCATAAAGTATCGGGCACGAATGACCTTTTGAAAGGACAAGTCTGTCACGGTCTTCCCAGGCGGGCTCTTCCGGTCTGATGTTCATAACATCAAAATAGAGCGTTGCAATGATATCCGCTATTGAAAGAGCCGGACCGGGATGCCCGTCCTTGCCTTCATATACCATGCGGACTGCCTCAAAGCGCAGCTCGTTCGCCATCGCCTGGATCTGTTCATTGTTCAAATGAAACACCTCCTCGCTTGATTTTTAACTTGTGATATCGTTCACGCCCAACAGCCGTGCGCAGGACATCGCAAAAGCCATTTGAACATAGTGAATCGATGTTAGTACGCTATTTTCATTTTAACATTTTTTGAGGTGATGTCAATAAACGCTGAAAATCGAGCGCAATCAACCGCTTCAGGCGGCCTCACTAAGAATCATTGAAATTTCAACAAAAAAGAGCTGCGAGCGCTCAATCCCACCATCTGTCCAGCAAAATTTGTACGCATTTTTGTGCAAAAAGAATGCCTTAAAAACTGCATATTACCAATAAAAAACGGCATTCCCTGAAGCCGATCGGTTTCGGCGCGGAGAATACCGCTTTGTTTCAAATACTTAAACTATAGACTTCAAATACTATTTCATAGCGTAAAGTCTGAACACCTGCTCCGCAGTGTCAGTCATATTTTTCAGGGCGTTTTCCGTCGCCATCGCCTCGTCGAGAGTTACGACCGTGCGGAGTATCGGGAAGAATGCGTCAATCCCGTGCTCGTTGCAGTATCTCGCGTCATCCGTCACGCTGCCCGAAAATGCAATGACCGGGATCCCGTATTTCTTGGCGAGTCCTGCAACTCCCGCGGGAGCCTTTCCCATTACAGTCTGCTTGTCGAGACGGCCTTCCCCGGTGATCACTACGTCTGCTTCTTTGACAAAGTCTTCAAGCCTCGTCACTTCCAGCACGATATCGATACCAGGCTCAAGCGTCGCTCCGAGATAGGATCTCAGTCCGAAACCGAGTCCTCCTGCCGCGCCGCTTCCCGGGAGAAGCGGATCCGCGCCGGGACAGACTTTCGCTGTAAGTTCCGCATAATTCGCGAGCCATCCGTCGAGTACTTTTACCATTTCCGGAGTTGCGCCTTTCTGAGGTCCGTAGATCGCGCTCGCCCCGTTGTCACCGCAAAGCGGGTTGTTGACGTCGCATATCGTCCTGAACTTGCACTCGTCGAGTTCCGGCATACGCGTGGTCACATCTATTTCAGCGAGATCCGCAAGTCCGGCCGCGCCTTTGGCTATCTCATTTCCGTCTTTGTCGAGCAGCTTGTAACCAAGCGCCTGGAGCATCCCCGCGCCGCCGTCGTTAGTCGCGCTTCCACCGATTCCGACGTAGAAATTCCTGCAGCCGCGCTCGATCGCGTCGCGTATCACTTCCCCGACTCCGTAAGTCGTCGCTTTATATGGGTCTAATTCTTCCCTCGGCGCAAGCGTGATCCCGGCAGCCGCAGACATCTCGATCACCGCGGTTCCGGATTCGGGAGCGATACCGTAAGCACATTCTACCGGTTTTCCGAACGGTCCCGTAACCGTTACGCTCGTCATCTCGGCACCGGTCGCGAATACGATCGCGTCTACCGTTCCCTCGCCTCCGTCCGCCATCGGACGCACTTCCGTAACTGCATCCGGAATGGCTCTTCTGATACCTTCCGCAGCCGCGTTTCCGGCTTCGAGAGAGGTCATGCTTCCTTTGAACGAATCGATCGCTATTACTGCTTTCATTGTGCTCCTCCTAATATCAGATTTTTAAGTTCTTCCGTTGTATCAACAAAAATCTCTGCGCCGGCTTCTTTCAGCTGCGCCAAAGACCTGAAGCCCCATGTCACGGCTGCGCACGGCAGCCCCGCATTCTTCGACGTTTCAACGTCGACCTCCGAATCGCCTATAAATAACACTTTCGCATCCGGATCATCCGTGAGCGCTTCTATCGCGAGCTTAACCATGTCAGGCGCGGGTTTCCTTTTGATGCCTTCCTTCTCGCCCGTAACAAAGTCGAATTTGCCCGGAAAATGCCTTTCGATAAGATTGTGGACCGCGAAATCGCCTTTGTTGGATACAAGCGCTGTTCTGACGCCTGCCTTCCTCAGATCGTCCAGCATCCCGTTTATGCCCGGATATGGGGCGGTATGGTCGTCCATGTGGATTTTATAGTACGCGAGAAATGTCTCAAGCACCTGCGGCTCGATGTGCTCAGCGCGCATCTCCGCGATCCTGTTGGTCACACAGGTTGCCTCCAGGCACCGCCCCGGCTGCGGCATCAGTCCTGACATATCAGGATCCGGCATGCTCCTGTGGATCAGATTCTTCATTCCGTTTCCAAGAAAGCTCCGCACTTCTTCCTGCCTGCGCACCGGAAGGCCGAACTCAGTAAGCGCGTAGTTTACAGAAAGCGCGAGATCCTCGAGCGTGTCGAGCACCGTGCCGTCGAGATCGAATATCGCGATGTCAAAGCCTTGCGCCATCAGATCCACTCTTCCCCACCGGCTTCATCATCGCCGTCATTCTCAAAACGCATCTCCTGGGTCGCGACACTGACTCTGGTGTGCGGCGCGACCGACTTTGTAACAAAGGCGTTTCCGCCTATCACGCAGCCTTCGCCGATCACCGTATTACCGCCGAGCACTGTCGCTCCGGAATAAAGCGTTACATTGTCCTCGATCGTCGGATGTCTCTTGACACCGTGGAGCGCATGTCCCGCGCTTGTCGAAAGCGCGCCGATCGTAACGCCCTGGTAGACCTTTACGTGCTCTCCGATTATCGAAGTCGATCCGATAACGATACCTGTCGCATGGTCAATAAAGAAATACTTGCCGATCTCCGCCGCCGGATGGATATCCACACCGGTCTCCCTGTGTGCGTATTCAGACATCATTCGCGGGATCATCGGTATGCCCAGAAGCACCAGTTCATGCGCAAGTCTGTATACCGCCGTCGCGAGCAGACCCGGGTACGAAAGTACGATCTCATCCTTGTTGTTCGCCGCCGGATCGCCGTCAAAAGTCGCCTGAAGGTCTGTATCAAGATACTCTCTGATCTTGGGGATCCTGCGGAAATACTCGATCGTAAATTCCTTGGCGCAGCGTTTGCGTTCTTCCTTTCCCACATTCGAGAAATTCGGGATATAGACCATCACGATCTCAATCTGCTTCCGAAGCCTGTACATGACGTCTTCTATGACGACATTCATCTTGGCGACCTCGTTCCTGGTCCTGTAGATGCTGTCGCGGTAATATCCCGGGAAAAGCACTATCAGGAGACTCCTGACAATATCGATCACCGCGTCCTGGTCCGGCTGCTCGAACGCCTTCATGCTGTCGATGTCGCGGCCTTTTCCGTAATCCGCGATTATACTGTCAACCACCTCATCCGCGATCTCGTTCAGTTTCTTTTCAACGATATCGACATCTCTCTTGATACTGGAAAGATCCGCGAACTCTCTCTCATTCGTAATTTCATTCTGTATTTCAGCCATGCTATTCACCATTTTATGAAGGAATATTTCTCAGTTTTTTGTACCCATTCCGACTGCGTCCCAAACTGCCGGACGCTTCGGGCTCATTTGATTCAGGCCGTCCATCCGAGCCGCGCTCCAAACTGCCGGACGCTTCGGATCCGGGCATTCCTGATAGTTGAATCGTAACACATTAAGGACCGCGGGGCAAGATTGATGTGGGCGGGCCGCCCCGGAGGGGGCTTTGTTGGCTCGACCAGGCTGTCTGGTCAGTATGTTCAGCCTGCCGGAACTGTTTTCACCCTGTAACTCATACACATTATTCCATTTTCTCTGAAATCTGCCGCCAAATCATAAATAACTGTTGACACGCTGCCGGGCCGGTGCTATATTGACCTTGAAAAGGTGTACTACTTGAAATAGTACACCTAACACGCACTTGGGAACGGCGGGACTTTTGATGATATGATACCGCCCGTTTCCGACATTAACTACAGTAACAGGAGGCAATTATGTTCCAGCTCGACATGAAAAGCCACAGATCGATCTATGAGCAGATCATCGACAATGTGAAAGAGCTGATACTGCGCGGCGT
>JAFOKI010000168.1 GCA_017419895.1 Eubacterium sp.
AATACCCCCGGTACCCCGCTTCCCCACACCGGCGGCCCGGGAACGACGCTCTTCTACCTGCTCGGCGCCCTGCTGACGCTCGGCGGCGGAATCCTGCTCGTGAGCAGAAGGAGAATGGTTCGTTAATTCGGGGAACATGAATTAATACTTGATTAACTATCACCACAGTGATACATAAACTGTTTCGCTGTGGTGCTTTTTCTATTTTGACTTGTCTGTAAATGTAAGTTAAAAAGATAACACCTAAAAACACCTTCCCACCCACTTCCTTTATGCTATAATGAAACTGGAAAACCAGTTATTTCTCCGGAAAGGAGGGGCATAGATGCTGAAGACGATAAAATTAGGGTTACTTGCAGTTTTTTCTCTTGTGCTTTTGGCATTTGTCACGAAAGGCAGCGCCTATGCGGAGACGATTATTCCGGTCGGCGGGACGTATCCTTCGGAGTTCTCAAATGTCGAGGCCATGCTCGACAGCGATGAAGAGTCTCTCCATGATGTCATACCGGGAAGCTACACCAATGCGGAGATCAGGGTCCATACGATCAGCAGCGCCGAGGTGAGAGTTTCTGATATGGACTATGAGGTCGAAACCGTGCAGGGATACAATGTTCTGGAAAGCGCTTACTATCAGTTCGAGCTGTATACGGACGGAACTAAGTACACCGGCCCGATTCAGGGGGAAGGCATTGACATTATAGTCACTCTGAAGGACTCGGAGTCGTACTATGTGACGATGGAGTCTTACAATCTGACTGACTTTACAGTTGCGTCTCCGATGAAGAGATGGTTTTCGCTTCAGAACACTTCGGATATGGATGAGTACTATGTCGGCTTCTACAAGGTTCCGATTGACGGAGATCTGTCCGAGGCCAGGGTCACCGGCGTCAAGGATCTGACCTACACCGGCAAAGCGCAGAAGCAGAAGAGCATGAAGATCGTCATCGGCGGCAAGACGCTGGTCGAGGGAATCGATTATGATGTTGAGTACTATGGCAACAAGGAAGTCGGTGAAGGCGGCGTCAACCTCTTCGGCAAAGGGAGCTATGTCGGCTTTCTCCCGCTCTGGTACAAGGTCCTTCCCGCCAAGGCGCGCATCAAGTCTCTGAAGCCCGGCAGTAAATCTTTGACAATCAACATGGCAAAGGTGTCCAAGTCTTACGGAACGAAGCACTTCCAGATCCGCTATAAGATCAAGGGCGCGAAGAGCTGGAAAAAAAAGACAGTTTTGGGATCAAAGAAAGCTCTGAAGCTCACTAAGCTTAAGAAGGGTAAGAGATACACGGTTCAGGTCAGGGCGAAGGGCTATTACACCGGCAAGTGGAGCACAGCCAGGACCTCCGGGAAGATCAAATAGCTATTAAGACATATTTATAGATGAACTGATGAAAGGAGGGGATCAAGATGTTGAAGAAAATCAGGTACGGGATACTCGCAGTTTTTTCACTTGTGTTAGTGGCATCTGTCTGGAAAGGAGACGCGTTTGCGTATGAATCGATTCCCGTCAGGGGAACGCTTCCCGACACGGTCGCATCGTTTGAGGCATGGCATGACGGAACGATGCCTCTCACTGATTTAGTTCCCGGCGATTGGAGCAAGCTGGAGGCCCAGATAAAGCAGGTCACACCAGGCGTGGATATGGATGAATATTCTGCTCAGGATATGGAAAGATCGCTGGACTATTATGGGATCACACCCCGGGGCGTTAAGTATTACCAGATCGAGCTGTATGTCGATGGTGAAAAGTACATCTATGACCTCAATGGCAGTTATAAGGATTGTCTGAAATTCAACCTGGAACTGAAAGATACGAGCTCGTATTACATCGATTTCGAATGGTATAGTTTTGAAGGATGGTCGTTAGCTCAGAAACCGGGGAAGGGAAGCTTTGCTCTGAGCACAACCAAGGAAGTCGAGAATTACTTCGTAGGACTGTACAAGGTCAAGCAGCCGTATAAGCCTTACATCAAGTCTCTCAAACCCGCGAAAAGGGCTCTCACCGTCAGCATGGGAAAGGTTGCTGCGGATTACAAAGGTCACTGGTTCCAGGCCCGGTATAAGATCAAAGGAACGAAGAAGTGGACTTATAAGACGTATAAGGTACGCTACTCGAAGAGCTTCAAGATCAAGAACCTGAAGAAGGGAAAGAGATACACCGTTCAGGTCAGAGTAGTTGATGCATTAAAGAGCAAGTGGAGCAAGGCGAAAACATCAGGGAAGGTTAAATGAGTAATTACAGAAACGACAAATACTGGCTGAAGACGCCGAAGTATCTTCAGGACTCCCGGAAGCGCAGTCAGAGCTCAAGCGGGCACTATCAGTACTACGATGATGATTTCTACGGGGATGATCTTGACTATTATCAGGATTCCTCTGATCGTTATCGGGAATCCCGTGAGCGCTACCAGAGCTCGCGCGCGTACAATTCGGCTGTGCGCAGCTCCGGCAGATCCCGGAAGAAATCCCAGGCGAAAACGCTGAAATGGGTTCTGATCACGGTCGTTGTTCTGGCGGTTGCGATTCTCGGCGCCACGATCGCCGTGAAGCGTTTTTATCATCCTTCGTATGATCTCGACAAGGTTCCGGCTTTCTCGGACGAGTCATCTGTACGGATCGACCACAACAAGCCGGCCTTTACGGATAATAAGATCGAGAAGGCACAGAAGAACCTGAAGAACTGGAAGAAAAAGGCTGCCGCTATCAAGAAGAGCAGTAAAAAGAAGAGCGGTAAAGGCAAGAAGAAGAGCGCGAAAGCGAGAAGCGCTGCATTTCTTGAGAAGAAGCTCAGGAAATACGAGAAGTTTGCCGAGCTCGACAGCCTCGGACGCTGCGGAAGGGCGCAGGCGCTCGTCGGCAAGGAGACGATGCCGGAGGGAAAACGCGGCCCGATCGGGAAGATCAAGCCCTCGGGCTGGAAGGTCAAGAAATATGACTTCATCGACAACGGCGGCTATCTCTTCAACCGCTGCCATCTGGTCGGCTGGCTGCTGACCGGACGCAACGCCGAGAAGCGCAATCTGATCACCGGAACCCGCTACCTCAACAACGAGGGAATGCTTCCTTACGAAAAAGAGGTGGCCGACTATGTCCGTGAGAGCGGCAATCACGTGCTCTACCGCGTCACGCCGATCTTCAAGGGCAAGGAGCTTGTCGCCCGCGGCGTGCAGATCGAGGCGATGTCGGTCGAGGACGACGGAAAGGGCGTCTCATTCAATGTCTACTGCTACAATGCTCAGCCGGGCGTCGATATCAACTACAAGAACGGCAAGAGCAAGGCGACGAAAGACGCAGACAAGTCGGATAAGTCGGACAAGTAAGAAAACTCATTCGGAGAACA
>JAFOKI010000169.1 GCA_017419895.1 Eubacterium sp.
AGACGATGAGGAAGCGGCGGGTTACGCGGTCAGCAAACTGATCGAAAAGGGACACCGCAGGATCGGTATTTTAGGCGGATATCCGGAAAATCAGAACTATGAATCAAAAGGTGGAAACAGTGCGCTAAGAATAAAAGGCGCCGTTGAAGAACTCGAGAAGAACGGCATCAGGTTCGACTTTGATAAGGACTACGAACCATGCGCGTTCTCGTCAGAGAGCGGTTATGAGGCAGCCAGAAAACTGCTTCTGAAATCGCCGGATCTTACAGGTATATTCGCCATAAGCGATGTGATCGCAATAGGTGCGATGAGAGTGTTCAAGGATATGGATCTAAGCGTTCCGGAGGACGTCTCGGTCGTAGGCTTTGACGGAGTGAATCTCGCGGAGTATTCGATACCGAGACTGGCGACCATCAGGCAGGATGCAGAGACGCTTGCAAGGAAAATCGTGGACGATCTGCTTCTGAGGATCAGCTACAACAGTCACGCGGTACATGAAAAAATACCATATGCGTACGTTGATGGTGAGAGCATAGCTCCGCCGCGTAAATAAAAAACAGGAGAAACTACTATGGCGACATTAAGTTTGAGACATGTCCAAAAAATCTATCCGATGAGAGATGAGGACAAGGAAAAGAAGAAAAAGAAAAAGAAAGGTGAAGAGCCGGTCGAAAAGAAACCCTTCAATCTCAAGGTCACTGATGAAGGTGTCGTTGCTGTAGACGATTTCAATCTTGAGATCGCGGACAGGGAGTTCGTCGTACTTGTCGGTCCTTCAGGCTGCGGAAAATCAACTACGCTGAGAATGATCGCAGGCCTTGAGGATATCACAAGAGGCGATCTCTACATCGACGACAAACTGGTCAATGACGTGTCCCCGAAAGACAGGGATATTGCCATGGTCTTCCAGAACTACGCTTTGTATCCTCACATGACCGTCAGGCAGAACCTGGAGTTCCCACTCGAGCTCAGGAAAGTACCGAAGAACGAGATGAACAAAATGGTCGAGGAAGCGGCAGAGATACTGGGAATCACACCTTATCTCAACCGTAAGCCCAAGGCTCTTTCCGGAGGACAGCGTCAGCGTGTCGCGATTGGACGTGCAATCGTGCGTGACCCGAAAGTGCTTCTGATGGACGAACCTCTGTCGAACCTGGACGCAAAGCTTCGTAACCAGATGAGAGCGGAGATCATCAAACTGAGAGACCGTCTGAACGCGACATTCATCTACGTAACGCATGACCAGACAGAGGCCATGACCCTGGGTGACAGGATCGTCATCATGAAGGACGGCGAGGTCCAGCAGATAGGAACTCCGCAGCAGGTATTCAGCCATCCGATCAATGAATTCGTTGCGGGATTCATCGGCATGCCGCAGATGAACATATTTTACGGAGAAGTCGAGAAAAAGGCGGAAGGCGAATATGTCGTCAGAGTCGGAAATGCCGAATTCGAGCTTTCGGAAGAGAAAAAGAAGAGACTTGCCGAAAACGGTGTGGTTTCCCAGAAAGCGATCATCGGCTGCAGACCGGAGCATATCACGCTTGAAGAAAAAGAAGGCGCGATGCTGGAAGGCGTAGTCGACGTAAGCGAGATGATGGGAAGCTCGGTACATCTCCATGTCAATGTCGACGGAAAAGACTGCATAGTAATAGTTCCGACGCTTGATATCGACACGGGTAAGCTCGGACAGGGAGCGAATGTAAGATTCACGTTCGCGCCGAACGCGATCCACATGTTCGATCCCGAAACAGAGAAAAACCTCGAAAACCTCGATAACATTTAAACAAAGATTGTAACCGGATCAAGGAACGCCCTGAAATCCGGATCAATATGGCATTAACAATTATTTTAAGGAGGACAAAATGAAAAAGTATTTAAGTGTGATCCTGGCAGTACTGCTTTGTGTAACATTACTCGCAGGCTGCGGTGGCGGCAGCAAGAAAGAAGAAGCCAAACCGTCGGCTGCAAGCAGTGCGGCTGCAGGGGAAACGGTCGACGTAACACTCACAGTATGGGGACCGCAGGAAGACCAGTCGGATGAAAACGGCAAATGGCTCCAGACACAGTGCGAAGCATTTAACGCAGCTCATCCCGAATGGAACATTACGTTCAATTATGGAGTATGCTCTGAAGGTGATGCCAAGACGAACATCGGAACAGACCCGAGCGCAGGCGCGGATGTATATATGTTCGCTAACGACCAGATTCCAGATCTTCTCAAGACAGGTGGCATAGCTGAATTAGGCGGCGGAACACTCGACGCGGTCAAGGCTAACAACTCAGAAGTAACAGTTAACACAGTAACATTTGATGGTTCGGTTTACGGCGTTCCGTTCACGGGCAATACATGGTTCATGTACTATGACAAATCCGTATTCTCGGATGATGACGTAAAATCTCTCGACGCAATGCTCGAGAAGGGCAAAGTTGCATTCCCGCTCGACAACTCCTGGTATATCGCTGCATTCTATGCAGGCAATGGATGCACACTGTTCGGACCTGATGGCGGCGATGCCGATGCAGGATTCGATTTCAGCGGCGACAAAGCTGTTGCAGTTACGAATTACCTCGTAGACCTCGTTGCGAATCCGAACTTCGCGAACGGCGATGTAGGAACAAATGCTGACGCAAAAGCTTTCTTCTCCGGCACATGGGATTATCAGAAGGCTGTTGACGCTTACGGCGACAACCTCGGTATCTGCGCTGCTCCGTGCTTCACACTCGACGGCAACCAGGTTCAGATGAAAGCATTCGCAGGCTCCAAGGCTGTTGGTGTAAACCCGGCCGGCGCTTGCTATAAAGATCATCCTGAAGTAGCTGTTGCTCTTGCTGCTTACCTCGGCGGAACAGATGCTCAGCAGGCTCACTATGATACACGTAACATCATCCCGACAGACGTCAACATCAAGGTTGATGACGCTCTCGCTCAGGCTCAGATGGATACAATGTCTTTCGCTTCTATCGTTCAGCCGCTCCAGGAGAACATGGGCAACTACTGGGGACCTGCTGAGTCCATGGGTAAAGAACTCGTGGCAGGCAGCGTAACTCACGCAAATGCAGCTGACAAGACAGAGGCTATGAACGAATCCATGAACACATCTGCTGTTCAGTAAACGGTATTCTTCTGTCAGACTGACAAAGTTCTGATATAGTTCATTAGGCGGCCGGGCTTACCGGCCCGGCCGCTGCTTTGCCATCATTGTTCAACTCCATCAGGAGGTAACTAATATGAATGAGGATCGTATAACTGTACGAAACGCATTGAAATACGGAGATCTGTACACCAAACTTTCCATTCTCTTTATGGGAGCGGGAATGATCTGGCACAAGCAGATCGTAAAGGGCGTTCTGGTTTTTATTCTTGAGATCGGTTTTTGGTTCTATATGTGCACGGCCGGTTTCCTTAACCTGATCATGCTTCCGAGCCTTGGTACTGAGGCTCAGGGCAAGGTCTGGAACGAGGCCAAACAGATATATGAATACACAACAGGAGACAATTCGCAGCAGATACTTCTTGCAGGCGTGATAACTCTGTTTATCATCGCAGCGCTGGTGCTGCTGTGGATCCTCCAGATGAGGCATTCATATAAGCTGCAGAAACTCATCGAAAAAGGTGAAGAAGTACCAAATCTGAAACAGGATATCAAAAACCTGTTCAACGGAAATCTGCATATAACGCTGATGACCCTTCCGTGCGTCGGCATACTTATATTCAATATCGTTCCGCTGGTCTACATGATCTCGATGGCGTTCACCACCTATTCAAAAGAAGGTGAGCATCTGGTCCTGTTCGACTGGGACGGCATAAACCAGTTCATGAGGGTACTGAATATGAACGGCAATATCGGCCGTCAGTTCTGGCACGTACTCGCATGGACGGTCGTCTGGGCGATATTCGCTACATTCCTTAACTACATACTCGGCATGATCCTTGCAATGGTCATCAACAGAAAAGAGACGAGGGGAAAAGGATTCTGGAGATTCTGTTTCGTACTCTCCATCGCAGTACCCCAGTTCGTAACACTGATGATCATGAACATCATGCTTCAGCCCTCGGGAGCCATCAACGTTCTGCTCCAGAACCTGGGACTCATAAGCGAGCCGATACCATTCTGGACGAACGCGACGATAGCAAGGATCACGATCATAGTGATCAACCTGTGGGTAGGTATCCCGTATACGATGTTGCAGGTAACAGGCATTCTGCAGAACATCCCCGGAGAGCTTTACGAAGCCGCCAAGATGGACGGCGCAAAGCCGGCGAGGATATTCTTCAAAATCACACTGCCGTACATGCTGTTTGTAACGATGCCGTACCTGATTGCAAGCTTTGTTGGAAACATCAACAACTTCAACGTGATCTACCTGCTGTCCGGAGGTGGTCCTACCTACGTTGGAGATACTGCAGGTCAGACAGACCTGTTAGTGACCTGGCTGTACAAGCTGACTATTGAGCAGCAGTACTACAACCTCGGCGCTGTTATCGGTATCATGACGTTCGTCATCCTGACGATCATCACACTCACCACATACAGGAATTCCAGTTCCTATAAAAATGAGGAGGCGTTCATGTAATGGAATACGAACTCAAGAAAAACAGACTGAGTCCCCGCAGACGTGTTGTGAACGCGCTCGTACACGTTTTCCTGGGTGTGCTGGCGGTTATCTGGATACTTCCTATTCTGTGGATAGTCCTTACCAGTTTCCGCGCGGAGCCGGGTGCCTATACAAGCACATTCCTGCCGCAGGGATATACACTAAACAACTACATCAAGCTGCTGACGGACAGAAACGTCCTGAACTTCCCGCGTATGTTCATGAATACGCTGATCATAGCGATATGCAGCTGCATCGTCAGTACATTCTTTGTACTGTCGGTAGCATATTCGCTCAGCCGTATGAGGTTCAAATTCCGTAAACCGTACATGAACATGGCCATGATCCTCGGACTGTTCCCGGGATTCATGACGATGATCGCTCAGTACTTCATTTTGAAGGCTATGGGTCTCACGGAAGGCGCATCCATCAGGATCGGTCTGATAATCGTCTACTGCGCCTGCACCGGTCTGGGATTCCAGATATCGAAAGGATTCTTCGATACGATACCGAGATCGATAGATGAGGCGGCGATAATCGACGGAGCAACTCAGTGGCAGGTGTTCACGAGGATCACTATGCCGCTGGCCAAGCCGATAGTTATCTACACGGTCATGACGTCGTTCATCGCGCCGTGGGTTGACTTCATCTTCGCAAAAGTACTGTGCCGCGCGAACTCTGACCAGTTCACTGTCGCGATCGGTCTGTGGAACATGCTGCAGAAGGAGTATATCTATCAATGGTACACCTGCTTCGCCGCAGGCGCGGTGCTGATATCGATACCAATTGCGATCCTCTTCATATTCATGCAGAGGTTCTACGTAGAAGGTATGTCAGGAGCAGTAAAAGGATGAAAAAATCTCGAAAATCAATATGCGCCGTCATATGCGTACTGCTGTGCGCACTGCTGGGCATTTCGGGATGCAGTGGTAAACAAGAGACAGCGGGCGGATCTGAGTCCGCTGTCTTTTCTGTCCAGATGCTGGACTATAACAAAGCCCTCGAGCCGGGCACGTGGGACGACAACTACCGCACGACTTACGAGATATTCGTCTATTCGTTCTGCGATTCGAACGGCGACGGAATAGGCGATATCAACGGCATCAGGTCCAAACTCGATTACATCAAGGATCTTGGGTTCACCGCAATCTGGCTTACGCCTGTGCATCCCTCACAGACTTATCACAAGTATGACGTGGACGATTACTACTCGATCGACCCGGCTTTCGGCACTATAGAGGACTATGAGGCCTTCCTGAGCGAGTGCCATGACCGCGGGATCGAGGTATACATGGACCTCGTGCTGAACCATACCTCTGACGATAATCAGTGGTTCAAGGAGGCTGCCGCGTATTTTGAGCAGCTCCCTGAGGGCTGGGATCCCGACCCGTCGTACTGCAAGTACTGCGATTACTATAACTTCACCAGACAGCCCGGAGACGGTTATGCGCCGCTTGAAGGAACTGAATGGTACTACGAAGCGAGATTCTGGAATGAGATGCCCGACCTGAACCTCGAGAGCGAGGCAGTTCGCGGCGAGATTCGCGACATCATGACTTTCTGGCTGGGCAAGGGAGTTGACGGGTTCAGGCTCGACGCGGTCACGTCCTACAAGACAGGCGATCCGGCCAAGAACACAGAGATACTGAGGTCCATCGTGAATATGGGCCGGAGCATCGATCCCGGCTGTTATTTCGTCGCGGAGGCGTGGACGGATCGTAACGAGATCGCTCAGTACTACTCGAGCAACATCGATTCGCTTTTCAACTTCCCGTTCTCGAACAATGAGGGCTTTATCGCCAAAATCATCAGCGGCTCCTACAAAGCCTCCGACTACGTCAAGGGCATGCTGCTCGCCGAGGAGGCGTACGGCGCAGCCAATCCGAACTTTGTTGACGCTCCGTTCTACACGAACCATGACATGGGCAGAAGCGCCGGCTATTATACCAATGACGAGGGTCCGATAACAAAGATGGCTTACGCCATGAGTCTTTTCCAGACCGGAAATTCGTTCGTCTACTACGGCGAGGAGATCGGCATGAAAGGCGCCGGAAAAGACGAGAACAAGCGCGCTCCGATGTACTGGAGCGACGACGCGAACGATCCCGACATGTGCGCCGGTCCTCCTGAGATGGACGCGGTCAAGATGAAATTCCCGTCGCTTAAGGACCAGATGGAAGACGATATGTCGCTCTACACATGGTTCCGTGAAGTCATAAAAGTCCGCAACGCTTTCCCGCAGATCGCGAGAGGGAAGACGGAGGGCGTAGATACGATCAGCGATGACAACGTCGCCGCATTCTACAGGAGACACAAAGCCATCGGCGACTTGCTGATCGTGATGAACCTGCGCGGCGAGACTGTTGAGAAGGACCTTTCCGGCCTCGGAGAGCTTGAGCTTGCTGCGGTACTCAATACAAATGAGGAAAGTATCACATTTGAGGGCGGCAAACTGACTTTGCCGGCATATAGTATATCGGTATTCACAGTTGAATAGATTGTTTACGGTAAAGCGGGCTTCGTCAACCTGGGCGGAGCCCGGCTTTGTCGGCTGAATGGGAGGATCATATGACCCCGAAATGGCTGAAAAATGCGGTTTTCTACGAGATCTACCCGCAGTCGTTCCAGGACACCAACGGCGACGGGATAGGGGATCTGCAGGGCATTATAGACCGTCTGGACTATATCTGCGATCTCGGATGCAACGCTCTCTGGATAAATCCATGCTTTGATTCGCCGTTCATGGACGCGGGTTACGATGTCAGGGACTATAAGAAGGTCGCGCCGCGATACGGTACCAATGAGGACCTGTACAGGCTGTTTGACGAAGCCCATAATCGCGGCATACACGTGCTTCTGGATCTTGTCTGCGGCCACACGTCCGACCAGCACCCGTGGTTCAAGGAATCGTGCAAAGACGAGCCCAACGAATACTCCGGGAGATACGTATGGACGGGCAACGCGTTTGAGGGGATAGAAGGCAAGCCCTACATCTGTGGCATGGCGCCTAGAAACGGCGCGTACATGCTGAATTTCTTCGCTTCCCAGCCATCTCTCAACTACGGCTGGCTCAACCGTACAAAGCCTTGGATGTCAGCCGTGGATTCGCCCGAGGCTCTTGCGACACGTGAAGCCATGAAAGACGTCATGCGCTTCTGGATGGACAAAGGCTGCGACGGCTACCGCGTGGACATGGCGGATTATCTCGTCAAAAACGACGATGATCAGAAGAGCGCGACATGTGCTGTCTGGCAGGACATCCGCGGAATGCTCGACAAAGAATACCCGGAGGCAGTGATAATCAGTGAATGGTCGAACCCATGGATGGCCATCAATCATGCGGGCTTCCACATGGATTTCTATCTGGACCACTGGGGCAACGGCTACAATACGCTGCTCCGCGACTACGAGACAGAAGGCGGGGATCACAGCTATTTCCTGAAGGATTCGGGCGGCGACATCAGAAGGTTCCTTAACGAGTATCTGCCGAGGTACGAGGAAACGAAAGACAATGGTTACATCTCGCTCATAACCTGCAACCACGACACGCCAAGGCCTGCGCGTACGCTTTCACAGGATGAGCTCAAGCTCGCATACGCGTTCATACTGACCATGCCGGGAGTCCCGTTCATTTACTACGGTGACGAGATAGGCATGCGTTACCTCGATGTCAAGACTAAAGAAGGCGGTTACCAAAGGACCGGAAGCCGTACTCCGATGCAGTGGAACAGAGGGAAGAAT
>JAFOKI010000170.1 GCA_017419895.1 Eubacterium sp.
ATAGCAGAAAAGGAGAATTGAAATGAGTATCTGGAAATGGGACAAGGCAGGTTTATTCGTTGCGGGAATGCTTTTCGCGACAAAAGGCATCGAGATACTTGCAAGCAAGCCGGCACATGATGTATATGTGCAGGCTACAGCTTTGGCGCTCCGCGGAAGAGATGAGGTCATGGAAAATGTGACCGCAGTCCGTGAGAATTGCGAGGACATCTATGCTGAGGCTATGGAAGCGAACAGAACCAAAGGATGCGGCTGTATATCCAATGATGAAGTCATAGAAGACAAGAGTTATGAAGCTGCAGAGGGGACAGGACCCGATGCCGAATGACCCGCAGGCAAGTTATCAGGCTAATCAATAGGAAGCGGAGACAATTATGAGATTCATTATCCGTGCAGAGATCCGCGGTAGGATCAGGGTGCATGCGGATATAGAGAGAATGAGCCTTGCGGAAGCGGATATTCTGGAATACTACTTAAAAGCGGTTCCGGGGGTAACCCGTGTTAAGGTATTTGATCGCACGCGTGATGCGGTAATCGAATATACTTGTGATGCAGATGTTGTAAAAGAAGCATTGGCACGGTTTTGTTTTACGGATGAAAAGGTGAAGGCGTTCGTTCCCGAGCATACGAGCAGGGCTTCAGACCGCGAATACGAAGATCTTCTCGCGGGAAGGATACTTGCGAGATATGCGGGGCTGCTGCTGGTTCCTCATCCGATTCGGGAGGCATGGTGTATTTTCAAGGCGGGACGCTTTGTTGCGGAAGCGCTTAGAACACTGACGCACGGTAAACTGAATGTTTCGGTGCTGGACGCATGCGCGATAACGGTATCGATAGCGAGAGGAGATCATGAAACGGCTTCGTCCGTAATGTTCCTTCTTGGAATAGGCGATCTTCTGGAAGAGTGGGCGCATAAGAAATCTGTGGAGGACCTTGCGGGTCTGATGTCGCTTAATGTCGATAAGGCATGGGTCTTCAAAGACGGCGCAGAAATGCTGATTCCGGTCAGTGACATAAAAGCCGGTGATGAGGTCATTGTAAGAATGGGCAATATGATACCGCTCGACGGTAAAGTCACGTTCGGAACAGCGATGGTCAATCAGGCGACCATGACAGGCGAGTCGATGCCGGTAAAGAAAAGCGAAGGCAGCTATGTCTACGGCGGGACTGTCGTGGAGGAAGGCGAGTGTCGTTTTATGGTCGACAAAGCCGCGGGCAGCGGCAGATATGACCGCATCGTCAAGATGATCGAAGAATCCGAGCGGCTCAAGTCCAACAGTGAACACAAAGCTTCCGATCTCGCCGACCGACTTGTGCCGTATAGTCTCGCGGGTACAGCCATTGCGTACGCGCTGACGCGAAACGCGCAGGCGGCATTATCTTTCCTGATGGTTGATTATTCATGCGCGCTCAAGCTGACTATGCCGCTTGCCGTACTCGCTGCAATGCGGGAAAGCGGAAGGCATATGATCACTGTAAAGGGCGGAAGATTTCTTGAGGTGATGTCAGAAGCTGATACGATAGTGTTCGACAAGACCGGGACACTCACCAATGCGGTTCCCACTGTTGTCGACGTGATCCCGTTTGGCGGTAATGACGCGCACGAGATGCTCAGGATCGCGGCATGTCTGGAAGAGCATTATCCGCATTCGATAGCGAACGCGGTGGTAGAAGCCGCGAAAGTACGCGGGCTGGACCACGACGAGATGCACTCAGAGGTCGAATACGTGGTAGCTCACGGGATAACGAGTTCAATTGATGGCTGCAGGGCATCCATAGGGAGCTATCATTTCATATTTGAAGATGAAAACTGCGTCGTTCCTGATGGTGAAGAAGAGAAGTTTAACAGCCTTCCCGAAGAATACTCGCTGCTGTATCTTGCTGTATCAGGTAAACTCGCGGCTGTGATCTGTATCGAGGATCCGATAAAAGAAGGGATCACCGATGTCATTGCCGGGCTCCATGACCGCGGTTTTAGCCGCATCGTTATGATGACGGGCGACAGTGAGAAAACCGCGGCATATGTTGCGGCTGCGACAGGAGTGGATGAATACATCGCGGAGGTGCTTCCGGAGGACAAAGCCACCTTTGTCCGGAACATAAAAGCGGATGGTCATACCGTGGTCATGATAGGAGACGGGATAAATGATTCACCTGCTTTGTCTGAGGCTGACGCGGGTATCGCGGTAAATACCGGCGCGGCAATAGCAAAAGAGATCTCCGACATTACCATAGAATCCGAGGATCTCAACGCGCTTCTCTTACTAAGGGATATATCCAATGCTCTGATGAGAAGGACCGGCAGGGATTACAGGGTGATCATTTCGCTCAACTCGCTGCTGATCGCGCTCGGCGCGTTCGGCATCATAGCACCGTCGACTTTGGCGATGCTTCATAACATTTCGACTATCGGCATAAGCATATATAACATGACCGACCTAATTAAATCGTAGGTTCATGTGGACAGGCGATTTGCCGGCAGGTGACCCGGATCATTGCGAAACGGCAGATCCCGGAAACCAAATCAAGCAAAACAAAATTCCCCGCGCCGCATGGTACGGGGAATTGTTTATAGATTGGTTTTAGCGTGCGTTTTGCATGTACTCAGTTACATGTTCTCAGCCAGCGTAATGCCGTAGTCTATCGCGTTGACCAGGCTGAGCGCGTTAGCTCCGCCGCTTCCGGCGTGACCGAATCCTGTTCCATGGTCAACACTCGCGCGTATGATCGGAAGACCGAGCGTGACGTTTACGCCCGCAACAGCTTCCCAGTGACCTTCTTCTTTGTTATATACGAAACCTTTTACTTTCAGAGGGATGTGTCCCTGGTCGTGATACATGCAGACAACAATATCGTACCAGCCGCCGAGAGCCTTCGAGAATACGGTGTCCGGAGGTGTCGGTTTCTTGTCGGGAATATTGATTCCCTCTGCAAGCGCGGCGTCGATAGCGGGCTGG
>JAFOKI010000171.1 GCA_017419895.1 Eubacterium sp.
AACAAACGCTGCAATAAAATGCTTCGTTCATCCGTTATATAAGTGAAAGCAAGCTTAACGATGTATCGAAAGTGAGGTATATAATATGAAAAGAATAAATACACCGGTCAGGATATTGATCGTCACGCTGCTTATGATCGCGGCTATGGGACTGGCTGCGTCTGCAGAAGCAAAAGAACTGACGAAACAAGAAGCGCTCGGGGTCGCGCTCAGGGATGCAGGTCATAAAGAGTCCGAGGTGAAACGGATCGAGATCGAACTTGACGATGATAAGGCAGTCAAGTCGTTCGAAGTGGAATTCGTCGTGAAAGGAAGCAAGACGGAGTACAGTTACGAGATTTCGGCAGACGGCGGCAAAATACTTGAAAAGTCAGTGGAATACAAGTATAAACATAATAAATCAAAGAAGAAAATCGGCAAGCAAGCCGCAATTAAGGCGGTATCGAAATTCTCCGGGATCAAGAAGTCGACGATTAAAAAGGGTACCTGCAGGTACAAATACGAACACCGTGAGGGCATCTACAAAATCAAGTTCCGCAAAGGCAGCTACAGGTATGAGTATGAAGTGCTTGCTCCGACGGGGAAGATCGTGGAATACGATTATGAGGCCATCAAGAAGAAATGATGGAATGCAGAGGAAAGAACAAGATTGAACGCTTTGGAATTGGATGAAAACTTAATAATACGGATGGCATCCGGTGACGGTGACGCGTTCAGGGATCTGTACAGGAAAACGGCGGGACCGGTCTATGGATTCGCGCTTTCAATACTCAGAAACAGGCATGACGCTGAGGACGTGATGCATGACGCCTTCATCAAGACTTATCAGAACGCAGGTGCTTACAAGCCGAAAGGCAAGCCTTGGGCATGGATCATGACCATTGTCAGGAATCTTTGTTATGACAGACTCAGGGCAGGAAAGATATCTGATGATGCGGAACAGTATGAGAGTCTTGCAGGTGTCCGGGATGAAGACGCAGCACAGGGAACGGAAGAACTGGCACTGGACAGGATAGTCCTCAAGGAGGCGCTCGGGATACTGGGTGCAGAGGACAGGCAGATCGTGATGCTTCATGCGCTGACCGGCATGAAACACCGCGAAATCGCGGAACTCTTGGATATTCCGGTCGGGACGGTTTTGTCGAAATACAACCGGGCGTTGAAACGGATGAGAGATAAAATAGATGGAAAGGAGCGGGAGAATGACAGATAAGCTGACAAAAAATTCAGCGGATCTTGAGACCCGCGTTATGGATGAGCCGTCAGGTGCGGACGCAGCCGGACTCACCGATGAAAAAATAGAAGCATGCCTCAGGAATGCGGTAAATGAAGACGCACCGGATATTTTGGATGATCTGATGAATGAGCTCGGGCTGGAGTCTTCAGCCGGCGCAGTCAAAGTGCCGGGCGCACCGATCGGCACAGAAACCGCAAGACCGGTGATCGTATCCGTGAACCCCGGACTTTCAACTGAGATCCCGGCTGTTTCCGGCAAAAGTGTGCAGGAAGCGATGCGCAGAAAACGCAATAGACGGATCGCGCTCGCGACTGCGGCTGTAATGCTGTTCGCTCTGTTCGTTGGAATCAGACAAATGGCTGATCGGACATTTGCGGTAATCGGACTGGATGTCAATCCGAGCGTGGAACTCTCTATAGATAGAAATGAGAGAGTGATTTCCGCTGAAGCGCTTAACGACGACGGGAAATCTATAATAGCCGAAATGGATCTAAAGGGAACCGATGTCAATGTAGCGTGCTATGCGCTCGTCGGTTCGATGCTCACAAAGGGCTACCTGACCGACACTTCAAATTCTGTCCTTGTATCTGTCAGGGCGGGTGACGCCGAAAGAGGCAGGGCTTTAGAGCTTGAAGTTGCTGAGTATCTAGACTCGAACCTGAAGGACTCGCCTGTTTCGACTGCTGTGCTTGGACAGTATGTGGAAGTGAATGAAGAACTTGCGGCATTTGCGGACGCGAACAGCGTGTCTACCGGCAAGGCGTGGCTGATAAAACGGCTTCTGGCATCAGGCAGCAGGCATATCACGGAAGAGTCGCTTCTGAAACTGACGACCCAGGAGCTCGTACTCCTTGGCCAGGAAAAGGGATTGTTCAGTGAGGTGTCTTACGGAGAGGCTGACACCGGGAAATACATAGGCCGTGACAATGCCGTATCAGCAGCTCTCGATGCTGCCGGCATCGCGGAAACTGATGCAGGCGGCATAAAAGCCGAATTTGACTGTGAAGACGGCGCGATCATTTACGAGGTCGAATTCACTGCAGGCGGATATGAATATGAATACGATATCGATGCTTTGACCGGGTCGGTCATCCGGTACGAATCTGAAACCACTTATACGGTCGGCGACGATGACGATGATGAGGATGATGACGATGACCGGATCGACAACCGCGATGACGATGATGACGAAGAAGATGATGACCGCGATGATGACTGATCGGCTTCGCTTATAGGTCCGGCAGTGATGGGGCGCCTGAAAAGGCGCCCTGTTTATTTGTCGCTGTAGGCCGGCAGCTTTGTTATATGGTATAATCAAAAAACACCGTGATTGGCATTAATAAAACAGAATCAGAACAAAGGGGGTAAATATGGGTAACACAAAAAAGGCGATCTTTCTTGACATGAAAGATAATGTCGCCACCCTGATCGCTGACGCTGAAACGGGCGACGTTATCACGCTTTGTGACAAGAAGGATGAGGTCTGTGGGACTGCAGTCGCAAAAGAACCCATACCGTTCGCGCACAAGATAGCGCTGAAAGGAATCGTAAAAGACAAGCCTGTCGTTAAGGGCGGTGTGACTATCGGTCTTGCTTCTGTCGATATAGCGCCGGGTGATTATGTACACGCGCACAATCTGCTCAGTATCGAAGGTCTTAGGGGCGTCGCTCCGAAAGAGAACGGAGGCGTGAAATGAGAGAATTCATGGGTTATATGAGGCCTGACGGATCTGTCGGGACCAGGAATTATGTTGCGGTCCTGCCGTCCGTCAACTGCATGAACGATATTTCTTATCAGATCGCGGCTGCGGTGCCCGG
>JAFOKI010000172.1 GCA_017419895.1 Eubacterium sp.
AGGAAGTGTCAGCGTATCGACCGCGGACTGGATGCTGCGGGCTTTCGTGCCTGCCGCTCCGGCCTGCTCATCAACAAAGACGTCCGTATTGGACGATGCGTTGATTGTTACATCGCCGAGTTTTACAGTCTGCTCAACGTTTGCGTAACGGCTCGAGATACCATAGTAACCATTGAACGTTCCGCCCTGGATATCATATGTCCCCGCTGCCGCCGCGTAGATCGGCGCGCAGAAGTAACTCCACCAGTCAGACTCGGACGGCGCCGCAGCCGCGGTGTAAGTGCCGCCGTAGACTGTGATGTTTGCCGGAGCCGTGGTGTTATTTGTTCCGATAGCTGCAAAGAACGAGTTGATCGTCGGGCCGGTACCGCCTGCTTTACCGAAGACTGCTGTACCATTATCCAGCACATATACGCCGTACATACCGTCGCTGCCTTCGCCGGTCGCAGTGAGTGTTCCGTCCTCGATGGTCAGCTTTCCACCGTCAACATCAATCAATGATTTGCCATCAAAGTTCTTTCCATTTTCAGGTCCGGTGATCTTTCCGTTTCCGGTGATAGTCAGATCGCCCGTTCCTTCAATGGAGAGGATTCCGGGAGCATTCGATTTTACTTCTTTTCCGTCAAGATCCAGCGTGATCTTCTTATCAACTACGATACCGCCTTCTTCAACATTCTTCAGAAGTTTGACGGTATTGTCCGCCTCAGCAGCTTCAACAGCAGCTTTCAGAGTTGTGAAATAGGATACTTTTTCACCTGCTGTCACAGAGGCTGTCGCTTCTCCAATGGTGTACGGGAAGTCAGCTTTTGTTGCCTCATCTGTATTATCAACAGCATGCAGTTTGTTGCCTTCAGCATCCTTACCGCACAATCCGTCATCTGGTTCTACTGCAAAGAGGCCGCCTGTGATGAATTCTGTCTGGTCGCCCCAGGTTCCGACCCAATCTGTGTATTTGCCGCCGGTGATCGAAATGTCGGTCGGACCTGCAGATTCAAACCCTACATATCCATCAAGCAGACCATCTGAAATCGTAACTTTGCTTTCACCGGTCGCATTGCTGTACAGAGCATAATTACCCGCGATGGTTCCGCCGGTCACTTCTACATCGGCCTTCGATCCGCTCATGACCTGAATGCCCATGTAGGAACAATCGCTGTCACTTGTATAATGGCCGATCGTTCCGCCAGTGACCGTTACTTTTCCGCCATTATTGTAGAACATGCGGATAGCGGATGCTTTCTTGGCATCGACAACGCCGCCATTAATAGTGACCTTGCCGGCTGTATAGTTGTCAATAGCATAGGCCGCGCTGCCTGCACTTGCGTTATAAAGTGTTCCGCCATTGACAGTCAGTGTTCCCTCGTTACGGATCAGGTTGCTTGCATAACTGCCGGAATAGTCATCGGAGCCGTCCCATGTCCATGTCGGATCAGCACCACCTATCAGTTTGCCGCCTTCGCCGCTGTCATTGATAGTAAGTGTGCCCAGGTTTCTGATCAAAGCCGAAGTTCCGGTCGAACCGCATACGCCTACTACCGTTTTTCCGTTCAGGTCAAGAACGACATTCTTACCCGCCGGGATCGTCAACGCATAACCTGTGACATCGATGTTCTCATCTGCGACCATCGTGATCGTGGTCTCAGTTCCATCTGCCGGTACTGCTGCTACAGCAGACTTAAGAGAAGCATATCCGACATCTCCGATCTTGGCGACGATTTTGCCGAGTTTGCTCGTCCCATTACCAAGATCTTCCCAGGCATAGCCTTCGGGAGCATCTATCGCAACATTGTTGTTCTTTGTGATGCTGACCTTTGCAGGCGCCGCATCAAAAGCAGCATTTGCGGATGCAGTCATCTTGATTTCTCCGCTGAACGTACCGCCATTCAGCGCAAGCCCGAATCCTTCTTTTGCATCGTTATCGCTTGCATATACCTCGATATCGCCGTTTATAACGCTGCTGTCCTGTACAGTCACATTAACAGACGGGTAAGTCGCATAGCGGCAAACATCAAACGCAAAGTCGCCATTTTTTGCATTGATCGTTGTGTCTTTTACGACCACATTACCGTTATTGTTCGAAAGGACATAACGGCCTGCGCCCGGGAGATTCGTTCCATCAAGCGTCACTCCATCAAGTGTCAGGTCACTGTAATTCTGGACCAGCATCTTGACACCACTATCAGCAGTACTCGTAATAGCACCATCCTTGATAGCGATCGTATTGCCCTTTTCAAGGTGCAGTCCCTGGTTCTCAGTGCCTGTCGATCCTACCGGAGACTCCGATACGGTGTAAGTGTGGCCGCCGAGGTCGATCGTGATGTTCTTGGCATCCTTTTCCGCAACAAAGATTCCTGCCCCTTCGGAATCCTTAAGGAGCATGATTGTATCGCCTGTTTTGGAAGCAGCGACCGCATCCGCCAGGGAAGCATATCCAAGCGTGCCTATCTGGGCAACTGCCACGCCTACTGTGAATGGATATTCAACATCGCCGCTCGCCATCGGATAAAGTCCTTCAGCGCAAACCGCCGCATCCGGCTCTACTGTGAAATATCCACCCTCAACAGTGAATTTAGCCGCATCTGTCGGAATCGGACCGGCGTATTTACCGTCAGTAACTGTGATCTTGCCGCCTGAAGTTGCATTGCTGATTATGCCCTCTCCACCACTAAAGGTATTATCAGAGAGTGTAACATCCATGCCGCTTGCATCTTTCAATCTGACTGTGTAACCCTCTTCTGCGTTAGCAGTCAGCGTATTTCCGGAGATCGTTCCTGCACCATCGCCTCCGCTGATGTTGATGCCATTCTTGACACCGGTCACAGTGTTGTCAGTGATCGTCAGGTCTTTCACGCCGGTAAGCTGAGCAAAACTATGGCCTCCCGTCACTTTATTGTTTGTGATCGTGACTTTGTTCGCTCCTGCATTGGAGGCTACGCGGACCGCAACGGTAGTCGTTCCTTCGCCTGCGAATTCACAATCTTTAACCGTGATATTATGCGCGTAGTTATACTTGCCTGTTGTATAAACTTTGTCAGCAATTTTTGTGCTCGGGACATCGATGAACGCATCATCATAGGTCTCTGCATCATAGGCGAATTTCACGTTCTGAATCGTCAGAGTATCAGTGCCATTGTATCTTCCGTCTCCATCAACGTAGAACTGACCTGTCACTTTCTTTCCATCGCCGTCAACAGTCAGGTTGAGACCGTCTTTCTGATGGACAACAGCTACTTCCTTGACATCAGCGGTGAGTTTGACTGTTACATCGCCGGTCATCTCGTGAGCCGAATCGAGAGCTTTCTGAACGCTCTTGAATTCCTTGGAAGAATCGCCGGAAATGACCTCCGCAACCGCATCGACAAGTTTGCCATTTACATAGGTATCGCACCTAGTCCAGACATCAGAGTCCGCCGGGAACTTATCTTTAAAGTTTTCCCTCGTAACCGCTTCTCCGGCTTTCTCACAGTCGTTGAACCAGAAATTGAACGGGCTCGTCTGGGCATAAACGTTAAGATCCTTATCGAAAGTACAGTCATTGAATTCTGTGTCCACATAGGCCGCTATAACATCATAGCCGGTATTGCCTTTGCTGAACTCACAATCAGTGAAAGTAACTTTTTCCACGCCGCTGTAAGACGTCCAGCCATGGAGTTTGCTGCCCTTGACATTGACCGTTCCTCCGCTGCCTCCGTCAATATTGAAAGGATATACAGCATCGATCTCACAGTTATTGATCACGATGTTTGCATTGCAGCTTTCACGAAGCACACCGCGGAAAGAGCCGCTGATGTCAGAGTTCTTTACGGTAAATGTGCCGGTCGCCGGGACTTTCTCCACGAGTATAGTAGAGTTCCACGTACTCTGTCCGCCACCTGTGAATGCCACATTATCGATCACGCAGCCATCAGCTTCTACATTGATGAGACTCTTATAGCCGCCGTTTGTGATATTGCCGCCGTCGATTTTTGCGTCACAGATAGTAATATTAGGATTGGTGAGTTTAACTCCATCGCCATTACTTGTTGTGATTTTGAGTATGGTAGCATCTTTGCCAGCGCCTTTAACAGTTACGCCTTCCGGAATCACTGCCGTTGCAGGAAGTTCGACTTCTCCTGCAATTACTTTGACAGTATCACCGGATTTTGCCTCTGCAAACGCATCTTCCAGAGTCACATACTCTTTATCCCCGATCGATGCAACACGACGCATTGCCGGTGTGATGTATTCCTGCTCACCATCAACATTGACGATTATCTCGCCGCCGTTGAGAGTGCCGCCGACCTTGCGGTCATCGACCTGTACGAGACCGCTGATGACAGTCAATTTATCAGCTTCGGATGCTGCCGGGAAAGCGCCTTCAGCCGTGCAGTTATTGATATTGACCGTATACTGAAGTACTTTTGAACCACAAGTTTCTTTTACATTGAAAGCAGCCTTGTTGGATTCCGAAGATTTGAAACTGCAGTTTTCCGCAGTGACTGTGTATCGCTTAGTGCCATCCTCATTGTAAGCAAGGATGGTTTTACCAGCACTGTTGAATGTGCAGTCTGTATATGTGATATTTCCGGAATATGCCCACATGGAATAATCCTTGGACGTAATACCGGATGCTTCGGTTCCAGGTGCATTGAACGTGCACTCGGTAAAGTTCATATCACCGTAACTAAAGAACTTTCCATTGATTGTGCAGTCTTCCATGTTGATGGTGCCTGCATGCTGGAATCCGTGATAGTTAACATTGCCGAAGTTGAATGTCACAGTCTTGAATGTAACGCCATCAGCCAGTCTGCTTATATCTCCAGCAGTTGTATGGGTAAAGACCACTCCATCAACATTGCCCTGGATCGTACCATTCTCAAGTTTGCTCGGAAGCGTGTATTCACCCGCTTTGAGGATCTCAAGCGTGTCGCCGGCTTTGTAGGCAGCGAATGCGGAATCGATCGTCAGGAATCCACGGTCGCCGATTCTGGCAACAACGGCATCGACACCATTGACCTTGGCAGTGCCTTTGATGATCAGGTTATAAGCAGTAGTTTCTGTATCAGATTCGAGCACATACAGACTCTGATCTCCGGCCTGCACATTATCAAACGTGCAGTCATTGAAGATCACTGTCGTGTCCGCATTTACAGTACCTACAGCGAGTCCGGGCTTTTTGGTGAGATTCTCGAACTTGCATTCATTGAATGTAAGAGTTCCGACCTCAGAACCGTATTCCTCATGCGTCTTGGCTCCGCGGTAACCCGTGAATGTGCAGTTGTTGAACGTAGCATCGCCCTGAGACACCCAGACGTCATACTCGCTTGCGGCATTCGAATTGAACGAGCAATCTGTGAATGTCGCATCGCAATTCTTCTGCTGTCCATTATCCTGGGTCAGCATGATCGCATTGACAAAGTCAACATCTTTAAAATTCAGTTTCCCAGCGAATTCGAGATAGCCGTGTTCCCAGCTGCCTTCAGCGTAGGATTTGGACTCATCTTTTATCGTCATATTCTCAAAGCTGAGAGTGCCATCGTTAGCCGCGCGGAGCGAACCGATACCCTGGCCAACAGCCGTCAGCGTGTTATCATTGCCCTTGATCGTCAGCTTTGTTACTGCACTGTCGACAGCAAGAAGCGGGGTGCTTCCGTGTGACGCGCCGGTCGTCCAGGTGACATCATCAAGAAGTTCGATCGTGACTTCGCCGCTCATTTCATTTGCTGCAGCAACTGCCTCTTCAAGTGACGCGTACTGCTCATCGCCGATTTTGGCTGCAACTTTCACGATATTGAAATTGACCGTCTTTGTTCCCGTAAAGTTGCCTGTTCCGGTGATCGTGATCTTAGCTGTTCCCGCTTCTGTGTTGTCACTGTAAACAGCATCGAAGTCTGTACCTTCGACCAGCGTATACTCACCCAGCTTGAGCGTCATTTCTGGAATGATTGCTTCGCCAGTATAGAACTGAACCGGTATTGCCGGTGTCGTTGTGTCCACAATATCAGCAACATTGATAGTAAAACGCCTTGTGACTTCACCTGTGTAATTCCCAATTCCGTTGACCGATACATACGCTCTGCCAACATTTGTATTGGCGTCGAAAGAAACCGTATAGTCCGTCCCCTCTTTGAGATCGCTGACATCGAACGAAGAATCGTTTGATATCAGTGTAACTTCAGGTTCAATCGCAAAACCGGTATAAGTCTGATCAGAAATAGCTCCGATTCGTATGAGTTCTTCCAAATAGACTTCACCGGAGCGATTCGCCGGTGCTTTTTTCGGCGCCTTGGCAGGCGTCCCGTTTGCGGGCGTTTCATCCCCGCCCGATTCGTTTGTAACAGTCACATCATCCGTTACATCCGTTTCAGTGACTTCCGTTTGCGGTACATCCGCAGGAGTTTCAGTCTCCTGTTTTTCAGTCACCGCCTCCGGCACCGTTCCCTCCTCGTTGGGAGTTTCAACAGTGTCCGCCTCAGTCTCGCTCGAACCGGTATCGTCCACTACCGTGTCCAGTTCTTCCGTAACCGCTGCGCTGTCGGTATCAGCGTAAACGAACGGAAGAGCCGCCGACGGCATCGTGGTGATCACCATAGCTACGGCGAGGAGGATCGTCAGAAACCTCTTCTTCATAACACTAGCTCCTTCCAGTTGAAATAACAAACCCGCGATCTTTCGTCCACTCTCCGGATCGCGTTACATAAGTAACGATTATTGTTGTGAAACAGAAATCCCGACAAAAATTTTTGCCAGGAACGACCCATATATTCAAAACATGGTCACAATGAAATTATAGCAAAGGCACCATAAAAATCAACAAAACAGACCGACTGTTCTGAATTTTCACACGCTGTTGGCGGGGTCTAAAAACATTGAAATCTCAACATTTCGAGGCTGCTGCGAAAATCATGTTTACAATAACACTTCATGTATACACAGTATTATCCGCGTGTGCATGTGTGCTGGTATACGTGCACCCCAAAAATTACCGTTTTTGTTGATAAATCAACGTTTTTCACACTTTGAGTATAACCACTTTTGTCCAACAGATGTCCAACAAAAAATCGGCAGTTTTGCTGCCGATCTTGTATACATTTGCTGAAGTTTTATGCAGGGTCGAACCTGTTGCGGAGCGGCTTTGTCGGCTGACGGTTCGTTGTGCGGACCGCTGCCCCGGACATTACGCCGCGTCACTCAGATCCTCATCGTCCTCTTCTTCTTCCTCAGATGAGCCGCCGAGGTCCTCGATGTCGAATATCTCGACCTCTTCCTCTGTCTCTCCCGTGTCAGGCTGGATGCCGACTTTGCCCGGTGCCTCCCCGCCTGAATAGTAATCTCGGATGTACTTATACAGTCTCTTGGTGTCAGTGAAACGCTTGTCGCTTCCGAGGACGACTGTGACGTACTGCTTACCGCCGTACTCGTACATGCCGACGAAGCATCCACCGGACAGTGTGTCCCAGCCGGTCTTGCCGCCAAGATGTCCTTTGTAACCCTCCAGGATCAGATCGTTCGTGGTGTCGGCGTAGTTTTCCCTCTCGGGATGGTTCGTCGATGTGAATTCGTATTTTTCCTTGAGCAGGATCTCACGGATCTTGTCGTACTTCATCGCTGCGATGTCGATAAGCGCGAGGTCATAACAGCTCGAATAATGTCCGTCTGTGTCGAGTCCGTGCGGGTTCTTGAAGTGCGTGTTTTCGCAGCCGAGCTCTTTTGCCTTGGCGTTCATTGCCTTGACGAATTTCTTGACGCTGCCGGACGTACCTTCTGCGATCGCGACTGACGCGTCGTTCGACGACTGGATAAGGAGCGTGTTCCAAAGGTCTTCCGCAGTGAATTTATCGCCCTTTTCGACCCACATGTTACCGTCTGGCGTCTCGACTGCCTTTTGCGAGAACTTGATTTCTTCGTCGCCGGCAAGCTTGTCCATTGATACCATCGCGGTCATAAGCTTGGTCGTGCTTGCGTTCGGGAGCTGCTTGTTCGCGTTGAGGTCGAACAAAATCTTGTTTCCGTCCGTAACGCACATAACAATCGCGGCTTTTGCCTTGAGTTTCTTGATTTCCGCGATGTTGCCCGTCGTGACCGTTATCGGCTCGCTCTCGTACTCTTTCGCCGTGAAGCTTCTGTTTATAACAAAGCGCCATTTGCTGAACGCGAGCGTTTTCCAGTCGTCCGGGAATTTGACCTCGACCGAGGCTTCCTTCTCGTCCGGCATTTCGACCGCGCCGGCATCGACCCATTCTTCCTCGGCTTCGCTCCAGCGCTGGATGACTATGTCGCGTCCGTTTGCCGGATTGACTTTGACCGTCTGCACGATATCCGTTTCCGCCATCGGGTTGAGATCATAAACGATGCCGTCCATGGTCGTCGGTTTGACCAGATTGATGGCCAGCGCTCCGACAGCGGCGATGATGAGCACCGCGAGTGTTAATCCTTTTATAAGTTTTGCTGCCATTTTCTATTTCCTGATCGCTCTTACGAGGCTCTTGTACGCTGAAACCATCACGTTGAAGTTAAGGTTTACAGTTACTCCGTCGTAACCTTTGGCAAAACGGTCAATCGCCTCCTCCGGCGTGTTCACATACGCGAATACCATCTTACCTTCGGCTTTGAATGCGTTTACTATCCTGTCCAAAGCCTCAACGAACATCGGTGATTCGAAATCACCCGGGATCCCGAGGCTTATCGAGAGGTCGAACGGTCCGATGAATATGCCGTCGACACCATCAACTTTAGCTACGTCTTCTATAATATCCAGGCATTCAACTGTCTCGCACTGCGGAAGAAGCAGCACTCTGTCATTGCTGTTCGCCATGAACTCTGCGACGCTTCCGCTTGCCCAGTCCATATTTCCAAACCCTGCGCCTCTTCCTTTTATGAATCCGCGGTTGCCGAGCGGCGGATATTTTGCGAGATCTACCATCTTCTTGATCTCGTCCATCGTTCTCAGGCACGGAACAACGAGTCCCTGCGCTCCCGCATCGAGCGCGCGCTGGATCTCTTTATGCGATACGTCGGCTATTCTGACTATCGGTGTGAGTCCGACGCTTTCGGCCGCGCGGATCATGTCCATCTGATCCATCGTGTCGAACGGTCCGTGTTCGCAGTCTATTATCACAAAGTCGAGCCCGGTGTATCCCAGGCATTCCATCATAGACATATCTCCCGCGCTGAAGAATGTTCCGAGTCCGTTTCCTCCCGCAAGAATCGTTTCTTTCAGTTTATTTCCCATTTTCCGTGCTCCTTCCGGCATCAAACTATCCGCGCTTCTCACTTTACAAAGCCGGTCTATGTGATTCTTTCATTCGGTCCGGATGTCCGGCACCGCTGCATTATTAATATATTTTACCATAATTCGGGGCTCTATGCACGGCTATATACTAAATATATGCACCGTTCAAAGCCAGGCAGATCCCGGCAATAGAAAAAGGCCCTTTTCCGATTTGGGAAAAGACCTTTGTCTGCAAGTAATAAGGATGAAGAACCGTTAAGTCCTTCATCCTTGTATTCATTTACTCAGTACGCCTATGCAGCACATGCCGCCATTATACGCCTGCCGCGCCGAAGAGTCTCGGGAGCGAAAGCGGAATGATGGGTACGTATGTGATCAGGAACAGTACTATCAGCGATATTATCAGGCAACCCCAGAGCCGCTTGACCAGCTGGCTGACACCGATCTTGGAAATGTTGCACGCAACGAACAGGTCGAGTCCGACCGGCGGCGTGATGAGACCGATAGCCAGGTTGAATACTACGATAATACCGAAGTGATATACATTTATTCCATACTGCTGGACCAGCGGGAGCATGAGCGGTGTCAGGATAATGATAGCCGACGACGCGTCGAGGAAGCATCCTGCGATCAGGAGCAGTATATTGATCGCGAGCAGAATGACATACTTGTTGTTTACGGTAGCCTGTGTCCACGCAACTACAGCCTGCGGCAGCGAGTTCGCTACGATTACGTAGGAGAATATCGCGGCGCACATGATAATGAACATGATCGTTGCGGACGATACAGATGCTTTTACGAGGATCTCGGGGATGTCTTTCCACTTGAGGTCCCTGTATATGAATTTACCAACGATGAAACCGTAAAGTACGGATACTCCGGCAGCTTCAGTCGCTGTACAAATTCCCGTATAGATTCCTCCGAGAATGATGACCGGCATCATGAGAGCAGGGATGGCTGTGATCATCTTGCGAACTCTCTCTTTTCCCGGAAGAGGTTCTTCGTTTCCAACGAAACCGTGTTTTTTAGCTTCATACTTATTGTAGAAAATAAGCGCAAGTCCGATGAGGAGTCCCGGAACCATACCTGTCATGAACATGGTACCTACGGACGCTTCCGCCTGTACGGCGTAAACGATCATCGGGATGCTCGGCGGGATAATGATTCCGATACCTCCGGCTGTAGCCATGAGTGCCGACGCGTAACCTGCGTCATATTTGGCTCTCATCATAGCCGGGATGAGGATTCCGCCGAGAGCAGCTACAGTAGCCGGACCGGATCCGGAAATAGCCGCGAAAATCATACAACAGATAACTGTTACAGTACCGATACCGCCTTTTCTGTGTCCCACGCAGGCTTCAGCGAAGTCGATGAGCCTCTGGGAGATACCGCCAAGCTCCATGAGAGAACCGGCGAGCATGAAGAACGGTATAGCCATAAGTGAAATTGAGTCTGTGGCCGTGTAGAAAGTCTGGGCCAGAACAGACATCGGGAAATTACCCGGTATAAGCAGAGCCGCAGCAGCAGCAAGTCCTATACTGATAGCGATAGGAACGTTCAGAAGCAGCAGGACGGCTAAGACTATTCCTAAAACTGGTATTGCACCCATTACTTAGTCCTCCTTCCTACTGTCCGTAAAATTCGGATTCTTCCGCGACCGGTTCTTCAGGAATCACGTTCTTCCCTACGCCGAAGTAATCGCGCAGAATGATTTCAATGACTCTGATGAGCGAGAACAGTCCGCCGATCGGAATAGCGACCGAAACGACTGCCTGGCTTACATTCATAGATGTCATCATTCTGTGCTGGTTGATCTGCATGATCGTGAAGTCTGTACCTATCTTGATCAGTGCGATGAAGAAGATGCCGCAGATGACATAAGCGACGAATTTGAGCCAGTGTTTGGCTTTGTCGTTGAACAAATTAACGAAGAAGTCAACGCCGAGATGTGCATATCTTTTGAACGCTTCACTGATTCCTATGCAGCTTGCCCATACGAATACTCCACGCATCATTTCTTCCGCCCAGGGGAGCGAAAGACGCAGGAAGTATCTGAAGAATACCTGCATGACGCAGAGTATCGACATGGCAGCGAACAAGATCGCCAGCATTACGAACTCTGTTTTGTCAAGATAACGCAGTATCTTTTTCATAATTTAAATTTCTCCTGTTGTCCATACAAGCGGGCATGCCCGGAGAGGAAATTACTCTTGGGCACGCCCGTGTATACTGTTGTCAGGTTGATCGCCAATCCCGTTTTGCCTTTTGATTGTCCCTGTTTGAGAGCCTTTTCCGGCAAGGATCAGCTAACAAAGCTTATTCGATCAGGCTTTGCCCTGAGCTTTCTCAACTTCTGCGATAGTAGCGAGAACTTTGTCCATGTAGTCAGCACCGATGGAATCTCTGAACTGGTCATAAACCGGGTGCATAGCTTCTTCGAAAGCAGCGTTTTCTTCGTCTGTCAGTGTGTAAACTGTGCAGCCTTCTTTTTCGAAGAGAGCGAGGTCTTCAGCTTCAGCTTTGTTAACTTCTTCTGTGATGAAGTCGCACATTTCCTGGACAGCTGTGTCGAACATTTCTCTGTCAGCATCGGAAAGGCTGTTGTAGAAATCAGCGTTTACGAATACGAATGCGGGGTCCCAGAGATACTTCCAAACTGTTACGTAGTCAACTACTTCGTAAAGTTTGTTGGAAGTGATAACCGGTGTCGGGTTTTCCTGGCCGTCTACTGTTCCGTTCTGGAGTCCAGTGTAAACGTCAGCCATGGAGATGACCTGCGGGGAAGCGTTCAGTGTGTCGAAGATAGCGTTTCCTGTCTTGGTGTTCGGGATTCTGATCTTCATGCCGCTGATGTCAGCAGGAGTCTTGACCTGTTTTTTGATAGTTGTGAGGTGTCTGTAACCATTCTGAGTTACGCCTACGCCTACCATGTTCTGGTCCTGCATCCATGTCTTCCATTCCTGGCCTGCTTCTGTGTTGTTCAGAACTTCGAATCCAACTTCCTGATCAGCGAATAAATACGGAAGAGCGAACATAGCGAATTTGTCGTTCCATGTCTGATGTACTGTCGGGGAGTTGATCTCGAGCGTGTTAGCGCCTGTTCCTGTCATTTCGATCGTTGTGGATGTGTTACCACCTGCGAGGGAGTCGGAATAATGGCACTCAGCTGTGATACGGCCGCCGCTTCTTTCAGCAAGTGTATCAGCTAAGAGCTTGATACCACGCGACCACGGATGGGATTCAGCGAAGCATGTCGAGAAGTGCAGCTGATATGTAGCACCTTCTTCAGCCGGAGCAGCTTCACTTGTGCTTGCGCTTGCTGCGCTTGCGCTGCTTGCGGGAGCTTCTTCTTTCTTGTCACCGCCGGAGCATGCTGCCAGCGCGAAAACCATCAGTGCAGAAAGAAGCACTACCATAATTTTTCTTACTTTCATTTCCTCTCTCCTTTCAACTTTGGAAAAAACTCAAGTAATATAACTATACATTAATTATCTAAATAATCAAGGTGTTTTTTTGCACAGAAGTGTATATTTTTACACCTTGCATAGACCATTGTTGTTCAGGACGGAGTGGTCACTCAACAAAGCATTTCTCCAGGTCCAGACCGTACATCTCAGCGACTTTCTGCATTCTCGCGATATGTACGTCCATGAGTTCGATAACTCCGCTCTCATCCGCGGCTTTCAGGTTATCCTGCTCGATTTCGCCGGGAACGTAGATCTTATCCGCGCCGACGGCTTTCGGAGCGCCGTGGATCTCGTCGATGTACTCGTCGAGTCTTTCACCGAACACTTTTCCGCCCGTGATCTGATCGATATCGATGACGATGAATCCGTGGCTTACATCGGGTTCCACACCCGGCTCGCCCATCCAGTTCTGTCCGACTCTGCCGCCACCCGCAACAAATGCTGTAAGCGCTTCGATCATGAAAGCCGCGCCGTAGCCTTTGTGCGCCGCTGCCGGCATAAGCGAGAACGGTTTGCTGACATCAGTGGTTGGTCTTCCGTCTTCGTC
>JAFOKI010000173.1 GCA_017419895.1 Eubacterium sp.
AAAAGAATAGCGGAATTGTCCGACACCGGGCAAACAGTAGATAAATTGAAGCCCGAGTACAGAGCTTCGCTTGAAAGATCGCGATACTATCTTTCAAGGATCGAGAGCAGTATTTTCGAACAGGAGGTATGGAACAAGCTTCAGCCGCTGAAGACGGAATTCGGGATCGAATCCGTTAATATCTCGCAGGGGGATGACGGGCACCGAAAGCAGACAAGGATCCTTTACAAATCGGATCTGCTGTTTTATCTTATGATCTATTCGCAGCTCCACAGTATCGAAAAGCTGCCGCCGCTGAGGATGATATGCATCGATGAAGCTCAGGATTTCCATCAGGCCGATTTTTCTATGCTAAGGGAGCTGTATCCGAAGGCTGTTTTCAATGTGTTCGGTGATACCGCTCAGGTGCTTCACGAATCCTGCGGGGTGACCGATTGGAGGTCCGATACGGGGATCGATCTTTGCTACGAATTGAACACCAACTACAGAAACAGCGCCGCGATCGTTGATTTTTGCCGTCGCGAGTTCGACAGCAGCATGGAATCCTACGGACAGCCCGATGATCCTTCCGATAAGGTGAATACGATCGCCTGTGACAGGATCGGCAGCATACTGACCGGTCGCAAGCCTGCGCCTGTGGTCATTGTGAAAAACCGTGATTCGTTTGTCGACCTCATGAAGGCGACTGGTCTTAAAGAGGATCGATTCGATTTTATCGATACAAAGGCGACGCAGGAAGAGACTGGCAAGATACACTGCTATACGGTGTTTGCCGCGAAAGGCCTTGAGTTCCCGGACGTGATCGTATTCGCACGTGATATGACCCGAAATCAGAAGACAGTTGCCGCTACAAGAGCAATGAGAACACTGTACTATTGTGAATGAGGAGAGTGCCATGAACAGACAAACGCTTATTGAGCTGAAAAAGGTTTTTGAATCTGTAAAAAGCGAACTCGGCGAAATCAGAGGTCGGGTCAAAGAGCTGGACCGGACTTTGGACGAGGGCAGGCTCGTGCCGCAGGAAATGTCGGCGCACCTGCAGGAGCTGCTGAAAAGACACTCGGAGCAGTCTGCACTCCTCGTTTCCCTGGGTGCAGAGCTTTCGATCGATTTAGACAGCCCTGTCGCGGAGATTGAAACGGAACTTGACAGGCTCTCGGAGACGGAAAGGATCGCCTCTTTGCGGGATGTTGTGCTTGATTTTTTCAGATTGACCGCAGAAGCAGAAAATGTGCGGAAAGCACTTGACGCAGCAAAACAGACGTTTGCGGAAAAGTGCAGAACATACGACGGAAGCGACAGCAGCTTTATCGAGCCCTATAAAACCGTTGTGGCAAACGCAAAAAGCAGCGAGGAGCTCTCCGATGACGATTATGATACAATAAAGGACAACTTCGAAACATCCGTTTTGCGTGCGGCGGACAGGAAGCAGCTTTTCATCGATGAATCAACGGATGTCAGCGCATATTTGGATGATTCTTGTGAGCTGCTGCGAAGCCAGGAGTCTGCGGATGGATCGCAAATTGAGGAAGAACCTATCATTGAGGTTGCTGATACCCCGCCAGAAGAAGGCACGCTGGAAAACGGTGAAACCGGTGCCGATATTTCTTCGAAGGGAAGCGGTCAGGCCCCCGCCGATACGGGGAATAAGAACGGCGGCGAACAGGAGTATGACGGCTCGGCCGAAGACGCCGGCTCGGATGATACCGCCGATGCTCCCGCCGAAGACGAAACGCTCCCACAGTCATATCCGCTCGGAGACGGTTATTCGGGATATGCCGACTCGACAACGATTGAATACAAGGATGTTCCCGCCAAGGAACTCGGAGCAAAGCAGTTTATAAGCATGTGCAAACAAAAGCCGGAAGCTTTGGACGCATTGTTTGTATTTTCGCACCAGATATTCCTCGACGATGAGGACATGAACATATCGTCGGAATCATACATGTCTCCGGCTTCGACGCTTTGCGATTATCTCCTGAACCACGGTTACCTCGCGAAAGTGACCGTCGATCACGGGACCGGCAGCGGGGCATTCTGCATGCTTACGTCAAAAGCTTGGGAATGCTACGAAAAATCCGACGTCATCAGATTTTTCAAGTCCATAAAGCATGTTCATACAGTTCCCGAAGCGCTGAGGATACGACCGCGCGAGCTAACGCCGGTCATTGCGCTGCGGCTTGAACTGATCCACGATTATTTCTGCAAAAAAACCGATAAAAGAAACTATGGGGTCTTTCCAGACCACCCCGATCATTTCATCTCGGCAAACAGGATCGACGATTCGCAGCTAAACACAATTGTGTGCGCGGGCGTATTTGAAAAAGACCAGTCGGCTGCCGACATCGAAACGCTGAAGTCGATCATCGAATATAAAGAAGAATCGGAATTCCGTATTATTGTATTGGCTGCGGAGGATATTGCGCTGCTGAGCGGCAGCCTGGGCCTTGATGATGCGGCAAAGAACAGGACCCGTTACTGCATTCACGGCGATCCCGATACCCTTTATGACGGAGACGGAAGACAGATCGGAACTTCGGACAAGAAAGAACCCGGCGAGAATGAAACTGCCGCGCCGGCCTATAACAAACCGGAAGGCTCCGCAAATAAGGCCGAACCAACC
>JAFOKI010000174.1 GCA_017419895.1 Eubacterium sp.
GTGTTTTTCGTGTTGAATGACTGGCCGCCCCGATCAGCGCTAATTCCACAAACCGCTTGTTTTTCAAGCCTTTCAACGCGTCTTACCTGCCAGCACGTGACATCAATACTACGCACTCCACATGCTTTGTCATCGGAAAATTATCATACGCCTTTATTGATCTGATTTCATATCCCCGTGCGCGGAAACCGTCAAGATCGATACACAGTGTTTTGGGATTGCATGATACATACACTATCTCATCGATCCCGTAGTCACAAAGCATTGCAACGGCTTTGTGATGTATCCCTGCTCTGGGTGGATCGACAACGATTACGTCCGGTTTTACAGGTATTTCATCGAGTTTTTCTTTAACATCACCGCAGATATAATGGCAGTTTGTTATGCCGTTAAGTTCGGTATTGCTTCTCGCCGCTGTTATTGAGTCCTCAACGATATCGATGCCATATACTTCTTTTGCGGCGTGTGACATCAGCTGTGAGATGGTTCCGGTACCGCAGTAGAGATCATACGCGACTTTGCCGGAAACGTCAGGAATGACTTCCAGAAGATCGCTGTAAAGTCTCTCGACAGCATCTATATTGGTTTGGAAAAAAGCGAATGCTTTTACTTTGAACTTGAGTCCCAATATCGATTCGTTATAGTAATCACGTCCGTAAAGTATATTAGTCCCCTGATCGATAACGGCGTCTGCGATACTGTCGTTGAACGTATGCAGGATACCGACAATTTTCATACCGGTGCTGCCGTTCTCTCTCTCTTCATCAGATCTAAGGTCAAGTCCGAGAAGAAGATCCCTGAAACCATCCTCATCGAATCCCGGTTCACTTGTTGTGACAATATCTATCAGAAGCTCACCGGTCCCTACACCGCATCTCACGACAAGATTCCTGAGAAGACCCATATGAGCTTTGCGATGGAAGAATGTATATCTGTTTCTGCGGCAGAAATCCAGGACAGCTCTCTGAATAACATTAAATGCGTGCGGGACTATCTGGCACTCATCAGTCGTGATTATCGACATAAAGCGTCCCTTAAGGTGCATCCCGAGTTCGAGCTCGCCTCCCTTTTCAAGATCGCCGAAGGTGTATTCCATCTTGTTCCTATAACCACCTGTCGATATCGCCGGCTCCATTCCAAGATAGACTGATCCGTCTATATCGTGCTTATCCAGCAGTCTCCGTACTTCACGGTCTTTTTCTTTGTACTGATCAGCATAACTTACACCCTGAAAAATACAGCCGCCGCATTTTCCGGCAGCCGTACAAAGAGTTTCCGTATTACATGTTATGGTTTCCGAAATATTCATTATTGTCACCTTAACATTTAGCGTGTCAAATACGCCATAAGCAGCTTATATGTATTCTCAATACCGTCCATGTGCGTCCTTTCATAGCCATGGCTGTTCGCGGTTCCCATGCCTATCGCAGCGTGGCGGATATCGTAACCGGCCTGCAGGCTCGGATCGCAGTCAGTCCCGTAGTGCGGTGTGAATATATCCATTACATAATCTATCCCGTTATCCTCAGCGCACTGTCTGATTTCGTTTGTCATCCCCCAGTGGTATGGGAATCTCGAATCTTTAGCAAATATAGTCACCTTATGTTCATCGGATGTCTGATCGGGACCAGTCGGCGCAATGTCGAGCGCAAGCATGTCTATTGTATCATCAGGCATCCATGTTGTTCCGTGACCAATCTCCTCATACGCGGCAAAGAAAGAATATACCTTGCGCGGAAGTTTGATTCCTGAGTCTTTTATTGCTTTCATGGCTGTAAGAAGAATCGCAGCGCCAGCTTTGTTATCGACAAATCTCGATTTGACGTAACCGCCCGACATTGTGAATCTCGGCTCAAGCGCAATGACATCGCCCGTTGCGATCCCAAGAGCAGCTGTTTCCTCCGCGGTCTTTACGTTGCGGTCCACGACTACGCACACGTTGGTGCGGTAATCGCCGAGCGTCTGTCTCAGTTCTTCTTCCGTTACGTGCACAGAGTTCGGAGTCCTGCAGACGGTGCCTGTGTATACTTTGCCAGTGCGAGTATATATTCTTACGTTTTCAGTCACGCAGTATACCGGATACAGCCCACCTACCGGGCAGACATTAAGCGTTCCGTCCGGGTTTATTTTCCGCACCATCAGACCGATATCATCAACGTGAGCTGTAACCAGAATCGGATCACGATCTCCGCCGAATGCAGCAACAACGCCGCCTTTCTTTAGCTGGTAATAGTCATAATCCATCTCGTCAAGCATCGAAACTATCTGCTTCTGGATCGCCTCATAATACCCGGTCGTGCTGTCAATAGATATCAGTTTTTCAAATGTGTCTTTCCATAGTTCCCTGTCGAATAAGAAATCAGCCATCACTTAATAGTCCTTCCCAAAAGTCTTGCATCACCGTTATCCTGAGCTTTGTTATATTATCTCAGAAACCGTATCTGTCATAGAAATCACGCTTGAATTCGGTGAAACGGTCTTCCTCGATAGCGAGCCTGATGTCTTCCATCAGCTTCACGAGGAACCTCAGATTGTGTTCCGTAAGAAGCATTGCCGCCATCATCTCACCTGCTTTGAACATGTGGCGGATGTAAGCGCGGCTGTAATTCCTGCAGGCATAACAGTCGCACTCGCTGTCGAGCGGTCCAAAATCCCGCTCAAATCTGGCATTCTTGATGTTGAGCCGGCCGTCTCTCGTCATTGCGAGACCATGCCTCGCGATCCTCGTCGGCTCGACGCAGTCTGCCATGTCGATCCCGCGCTCCACGGCTTCGAACAGATAATCCGGAGTGCCGACACCCATAAGATAGCGAGGCTTTTCTTCAGGCATGTATCCGACGCAGCCGTCCAGAATCTCAAGCATAAGTTCTTTAGGTTCGCCTACTGACAGCCCGCCTATTGCATAACCCGGGAGATCGAGCGAAGCCATATGCTCGGCGCTTTCTTTTCTCAAGTCATGATACATTCCGCCCTGCATTATTCCGAACAAAGCCTGGCGCTCCCTATCACTGTTTACCGACGCGTTGCGCCAGGCAGAGATTTCTTCCGCATAAAGCATCTCAAGCTGTTCATGCTCGGCTTTGCATCTTTCGAGCCAGCGCGAAGTCATTCTCATCGAATCTTCAATATATTTCTTTTCAGCCGGATATGGAGCACATTCATCGAAAGCCATCATAA
>JAFOKI010000175.1 GCA_017419895.1 Eubacterium sp.
AGGGGTAATCCGGACGCGGTTATGTTGCAGCTGGGATAATTCGGACGCGGTTGTGTTGCAGCTGGGATAATCCGAGCCGCGGTTATGTTGCAGCTGGGATAATCCGAGCCGCGCAGAGCGCCCGCGGCGCGTCTTTGTTGGACAAGTGTTGGACAAATCCCTCAGATTGTATATAATTAAAATATAGATCAGTAAACAAGTGGGCGTTGAACATAAGGAGGCGGGAATATGACAAAGGTATTAAGACGGACGGCAGCTGTATTCCTGATGGCGGCTTTGATGGCGGTACTTGCGATGCTTGCCGGGACTGTCACGGCGCACGCGGCGAATATTGACGATGGAATTATCAATTCGACATGTCGCTGGGAGTACTGGAGGGATTCCAGCGGGACATACATTCTTTCGATCGTAAGCACAGATTCGGACGGCGGCAGGATCCCGGATTATGTATGGAGTGAGCAATATGGCAGTACTGCTCCTTGGGCAAAATATAGTGATAATATCGAGGAAATCAGATTCGAGTACATTGTGGAGGTCGGGGATTACGCTTTCTATAAGTATCCAAAACTGACAGAAGTTGTGATTCACTATGTAAAAAGAATCGGTAATCACGCGTTTGCGTGGAGCGGAAATGTCAGAGGGATATTTATATACGGGGACAACTGCGTGATCGAGGACGACGCGTTTGCGTTCTGCGAGGATGTAACAATGAATGTGGTCCATCTGGAAGGGGTCAAGTCGATAGGCGAGACTGCTTTTGAGGAAGTCGACTGCAGAGAGTTGGAGTTAGAAGAAGGCATCGAAAGCATCGGTTACGGAGCTTTCAACAACAATGAGGCATTGGACTTTGTTGTGATCCCCAAGAGCTGCAAGTCGATCGGGCAGAACGCCTTCTGGGCCTGCCCAAAGCTTACGGAAGCCGTTATACTGAGTCCGGCGTGTACATTCCAGGAGTATTCTTTCGATAAAGATCATTTAAGGACTCTTTTTGTTACAAAGGATTCCACTCCGCAGAAACTGGCCAAGCAATACGGTTTCCCATATGTTATTTTCGGTGATGTCGGGGCAGGGACTCTCGATCTGACTAAGGGAGATAAAACCTATACAGAGGGATCTGACGATGTGGGCTATTATACCGTTATGTCGTTAGAAGGCTTGGCAATGACCAAAAAGATTAATTATAAAGAAGTGGAACGGAGTTTGAGCCGAGGTTTGTATCATTTTGATCTGGATAAAGACGGCACATACGATATAGAGCTGGATGTAAACTATAGCACAAAAATATATGCCATTAAAGTTCTTCCGGGACGCAGCGTCGGTGGAAACATGACTTTCAGGCTGACCCAGGCTGACTTGGATAAAATCGGAGGAAACATTCTTGCAGGGTATTACGGCACGCTGACTTTGAAATTCACAAAGTTCGCCAACCCCATGACAGTCAAGTCCAAAACCGCGACCGTCAAGTATTCCAAGCTCAGGAAGAAGAGCCAGACCATCAAGAAGTCGAAGGCCTACACGATCAGGAACGCGAAGGGTAAGGTAACATATAAATTGTCTTCCGTCTCAAAGAGTAAATTCAAGAAATACTTCAAGGTATCTTCGAGCGGCAAGATTACTGTCAAGAAGGGCCTCAAGAAGGGAACATACAAAGTCAAAGTCAAGGTCACGGCTGCCGGTGATTCGAGCTACAACCCTTTGACAAAGAAAGTGACAGTCAAGGTAAAAGTAAAGTAATATGCTGCTTTTATGCCCCGGCCGGAGATGGCTTCCGGCCGGGGCTTTGTTGTATTTCGGCAGATGTGTGCGGGGATCGGTCAAAAATCCTTGGCATGAGCCTGATTTGTGTAACTTTTTCAACGGTTGTGAGGCCTGCATTCCATGCTGCAACAAAGATGCCAGGCGTGGCAGCCGATAAACGTTGGAAAGGTTACACAAATGCCGCAGGGATACGCGATTTTTGTAAATCCAATCATGCAGGGCCGGCTGAGGGATAATCCGGCGACGCCGCGTGGCAGCTGAGCGTTCAACGGCCGCAGCCATACGTCCGCGGGAGATTCCGTTTGACAGGCTCCTGGTCTCATAGGCTAAAACTGAGAACTTATCGTTTTTGACACATGATGAGCTGATCGCCGGTTATGATGAAAAATGTGTTGTAGCGGTTTGATTGATGACAAAGGCGGGCATTACGGGGACGGTTTTTCTGTCGGGTTCAAAACCTTGCAGAAGAACCGTCCCTTTGTCATATTTGCGTATCACACACTTGCACTTTGTGGTATAATACTTAAGATAGTTGTTGCGTCGGTATGGAGAAAGATATGGAGCCAAAATATAAGAGAGTGCTGCTCAAGATCAGCGGCGAGGCGCTCGCCGGTGAGACGCACACAGGCATCAATGAGGAAATGACAGCTAAGGTCGCGAAGGAGATCAAGGAACTCCGGGCTCTCGGAGTCGAAGTCGCGATAGTGGTAGGCGGAGGCAACTTCTGGCGCGGAAGAACGAGCAAGAGCATGAACCGTGAGACGGCAGACTATATAGGCATGCTGGCTACGGTCATGAATTCGCTGGCGCTTCAGGACGCGCTCATCGCGGAGGGGGTACCTGCCCGCACGCAGACTTCCATCACGATGAGGGAAGTCGCTGAACCTTACATCTGGAGAAGAGCTCTCAAGGAGCTTGAAAACGGAGATGTGGTTATATTCGGCGGAGGAATCGGTGAACCGCATTTCTCGACTGACACGGCGGCTGCGCTCAGGGCGGTCAATATCAATGCAGACATGATCCTGCTCGCCAAGAATATTGACGCGGTCTACTCGGCGGATCCGAAGGAAGACCCGAACGCTGTCAAGTACGACAAGATATCCATGAAAGAGGTAATCGACAGAGGACTCAAGGTCATGGACCTCACGGCAGCAACTATATGTATGGAAAACAACATGAGGATCCAGGTATTCGGCCTGGCGGAAGAAAACAGTATGGTCCGCGCGGTATGCGGAGAGAACATCGGAACGATCGTTGAATAGGAGGAATCGACCATGAAAAAAACAATTGAAGAGAGGATCGACAAGACCAAGACGATCCTGAAAGAGAATCTCAACACTGTACGCGCGGGAAGAGCTAACCCGGCACTCCTCGACAAGGTCATGGTGAATTATTACGGTTCGCCGACACCGCTTAAGGCTTTGTCGAATATTTCCGTGCCAGATCCCAGGCAGCTCATGATCACACCGTTCGACCCCAAGTCGATCAAGGATATAGAGAAGGCGATAAACATCGCTGACCTCGGTATTTCCCCGAGCAACGATGGAAAAGTCATCAGACTCATTATCCCGCAGCTCACTGAGGAACGCCGTAAAGACCTCACCAAGACAGTAAAGAAAATGGGTGAGGAGGCAAAAGTTGCTGTCAGAAATATCAGAAGAGAAGCTAACGACGATCTCAAGAAACAGGAAAAGGACGGAGAGATCTCTGAGGACGATCTCAAGAAAGATCTCGACAAGATCCAGAAAGCGATCGATAAGGCCATCAAGGATATCGATGAAATCATCGCAGCAAAAGACAAGGAGATCATGGAAGTCTAGTATTTCCGAGTGTTGTATATAACAAAGCTTATCGCCCGCTTAACGCGGGCGGTTTTGTGAACAGAGGTGCAAGATGCTTGATATGACAAGGCTGCCGCAGCATGTGGCGATCATAATGGACGGCAACGGCCGTTGGGCCAAGAAGCGTGGGATTCCGCGCCTCGCCGGCCACAACGCGGGTATGGAGGCCATGAAGGAAATAGTCAGAAGATCCTCGGATCTCGGCATCAAATATCTTACGGTGTACGCTTTTTCGACGGAGAACTGGAAACGTTCGTGGGAAGAAGTATCCGGTATTTTCAAACTCCTCATCAAATTCGTAGACCTGGATCTTGACGAGCTTAATGAGAAGAACGTTAAGGTCAGGGTGATGGGAGATTATCAGGCGATCCCTGAGGCTGCCAGGAAAAGTATGGATGAGACTTTGGAGACTACCAAGGACAACACGGGGCTCCAGTTCTGCATAGCGCTTAACTACGGAAGCCGCGCGGAGATCACTCGCGCAGTGAACGTGCTGGCTGAAAAAGTAAGAGCAGGTGAGATCGAGGGCGAGATCACTGAAGAAATGATAGCCCGTTACCTCTACACCGGTGAAGAGAACGGAAACGTCCCCGATCCCGACGTCATCATAAGGACGAGCGGGGAGGAGAGGCTTTCAAATTTCATGCTTTGGCAGAGCGCTTACAGCGAGTTCGTATTCACGGACGTTCTCTGGCCGGATTTCACACCGGAAGTCTATGAGAAAACGCTGGAAGAATTCCAGGCGCGCGACAGAAGGTTCGGAGGCAGAAAATGAAGACACGCATAATTTCGGGACTTTGTATGGTGCCGCTGCTGATATTCTTCTATCTCGGTGGTTACTGGGTCCTGGCACTTTGCATAATCGTAGGGATCATCGGTACGCGTGAATTCTACAACGGTTTCCGCGCCATGGATATCCATCCGTCGGACTATATCGCTTATGCGATGCTGATAATTCTGTATCTCATAAACATAACCGGTCCGGGAAGACAGGAACTGGTTTTGGGATGGATAGTAGTATCGGTATTCGTCTGCTCGCTGCTAATGTTCAGCGTCAAGAAGCATACGCCGATGGATACGATGGCGACTCTGACGGGTATCATTTATATAATATTCTTCTCGTACCATGTGGTTCTCGTCGATCAGTTGGATAAGTATTCGATATTCAAGTGGCTTATCCTGCTTTCAGCGTTCGGCTCGGACATCTTCGCGTACTTCACGGGCGTGTTCCTGGGAAAGCATAAGCTTTGTCCGGACCTCTCGCCGAAGAAGACGATCGAAGGCCTGATCGGTGGGCTTGCCGGGAGCACGGTGCTTTGTCTGATATTCGGTGCGGTGTTTGCCAAGGAATACATGATCAGCTGTGCTGTGATCGGTCTGCTCGGCGCGGGTGTTTCGGTATGCGGCGACCTCACGGCATCGGCATACAAGCGCAAGATGGGTATAAAGGATTATGGCACGCTGATCCCCGGCCACGGCGGGATCATGGACAGGTTCGACAGCGTACTGTTCA
>JAFOKI010000176.1 GCA_017419895.1 Eubacterium sp.
CGGATCGAGTATAAAGTTCAGGACGCAGCCTATCATTGTCGTAAGCATCCCGATCCTGGGGAACCCCTGCGCGTTGATGTAACCGTTCATCCCCACCGAAAACATCGAGAACAGAGTCCCCAGAAGATACACTGTCAGGTACTCATCCGCATACGGATACGAATCGTCGCTGGCGCCGAACAGATACAGTATCGGCTTCCGCATCAGATAGCAAAAGCAGAACATCACAACAGAAGCCGCGATCAGCATCGTGACCGACTGTCCCTGGATGCGCTCAGCTTCACGGTCGTCTTTGCGTCCCCTGGCAATCGAGAACAAAGGTGTCCCGCCCGTTCCAAACCAATACGTAAACGCTGCGATGAGCGTCGTGATCGGAAACGCGAGACCAACGCCTGTGAGCGCCATTGTACCCATGCCCGGGATGTGCCCGAGATAGATCCTGTCCACGATGCTGTACAGAAGCTGAACGATCCTCGCTGCCATAAGCGGGAGCGCCTGGTATATGATCCTTGTAGATATTTTCCCTTGTGAAAAGTCAGTTTTCATCTACTTTTATCAGATTTACATCTATTGGTGCGAATTGTGGCTCGGGCACAGGTCCCGGATAGCACGTAACGCTTATGCGCTCGTATGATTCCTCATAGTAAAGATATACCTCGCAGTTCCTGTACTCATTGTCCTTTTCCAGGGCTATACCCGTTTCTGCTTTGTATTTCCTGCCGGGATCGACCGTTCCGGTCCACTCCTCGCCGTCCTTCACGAACAAAACCGTGCCGTCCTGCCTGACTGTGAGCGTTGCATCTTTGACGTCATTTAGTCCCCCTGTCGGATTCTCCTCGTCGAGCGTCCATTCCCCGACAAAGCCTTCTTCCACCCACCAGTCTTTCCCTTCGTAGTCAATAGTGGCACCGCGTCCATCCTCATACCAGACGCCGGTTCCCGGGACAAGTTTGACTTTATTTCCGAACCAGGTGACCTCTCGCTCGTAATAGGCGGGGTTATCTCTTGGATCGTCCAGATTATCGGACCTGACCTCCTCCCAGCCGGGCTCTGAAGCAATAATGTCATTGAAGAAATTGAAAAGTTCGGCATACATTATATCTTCTTCGGGCGGAAGCGTTTTCGGAAATACGGCGCTCCACATGATTTTGTACAGAATGTCGCTTCCGCTGAAAACGATAAGACTCCTGGTCGGCGAGTAGCCATACCCTCTGGTCGGAAGCTCAGACCACGCTTTAAGATCGTATCTGCTGAGGATATCTTTCAGTTCTGCAGCCTGGCCGCCGGTAAGCTTAAGTTCGCCTTCCTTCGTATGCCCCGTGTAGTTCATGGGTCCGACGCGTTTTTCAACTGTTACCTTAGCGCCTTCTTTGGACATGTTCTCGACATACACGTTCAGTTCAAACTCTTCGCCTGAATAATTATCATACGAAAACCTGAGTCCGGTCACTGAACTCACGTCGCACTTCGCCGCGCCTTCAGCCACGTCCTTATCCGTATCCCTTGCCGCATCTTTTGCCGAGGCATCCGCGGAAGCCGGTTCGCTGCCAGACTGCGCTTGTTCGGCTTTGTTATCGCTGCATCCGAAAAGCATGATTGCCACCACCCCTATGATCAACATAATTAAAATGGTTATGATAGTTTTTTTCATATCAATTCACACTAAAATATAAGCCGTTAGTTGCCCAAGTCAATTCTATCATAACTTACCCGCTGATTCGTATAACAGAATGTTGATTTCAGGGTTTCCGTAACATCCCGCATTTTCAACGACTGCAGGCGCATCGCAATGCTGGACATTTGTTGGACAAAGAGGTATAAAGTGATTTTGTTATCTCGAATGAGCACGCATAATGGGTATATGCAAAGTATCGTATATACTAAAAACAGAGTTTGTGCAATAATAAAGGTAACCGTTCAATAATGTGCCCCGGCCGCCGGCCGGGTATGGAATCATAAATTATTACTCAATCTTTCAGGAGGCAAATTATGGACAGAGCAACAATCAAACGAATGGGAAAAGCGAACATGTACAAGCAATGGGGCGAACTGCTCCTCGCGCTCGTGCTGGTCGACGCAGTCAGCACCGTAGCCGCGATAATAACGCTTGGAACCGGCGCAATCGTAATTACCGGACCTTTGACATTCGGACTTACATACCTCTACTACAAATCAACACAGGGCGAACAGGTAGACCAGCGTATGCTGCTGCAGGGTTTCAAAACCAAGTTCGGTGAATCTTTCCTGGCAGGTACCCTGATGAAAATCATACAGAGCTTACCTTTCATCGTTCTCGGTTGGGCGTTCGGCGCGGCATTGGTTTCACTTTTCAAGTCGTTAGTATATGGATACGGATACAGCAGCTACGGTTATGATCGCGGTGGCGGCGGATTCAGTGCGATCCTGCTCTTCCTTCTCTCAATAGTAGTTATCGTAGCGTGCGTCTTCATTTATTACGGTCTCTGCATGACAGTGTATATCCTCGTCAGGGAGCCGGATAAAACAGCAACTTTCGCACTGAAAAAGAGCTGGGCTATGACAAAAGGCCAGAAACTCAGACTGTTCGTATTCGACCTTTCATTCATAGGCTGGTGGATACTTGCCGGACTCACTTTAGGAATCCTGCTCATCTGGGTACGCCCTTACTACATGAGTTCCAAAACAATACTCTTCAATGACATTTTTGACAACAGCAGCGTAGCAGACGCTCCGGATATCGATTTCAAATCCGAATTCGACGATCTTAAGGGAATGGTAGGCGGCTTCAGAAAAGACAAGCAGGCTCAGGCCGAACAGCAGGCAGATCCGTATGCGGGTCAGGCTTACACAGGTCAGGCATATGCAGAGCAGCCTTACAGAGAACAGCAATTCACAGGCCAGACTTATGCTGATCAGGCATACTACGAAACACCGGCAGCAGACGGCGGGTACGAGATGACCGGCGAATACGGAGCAGCCGATATGTATGATACGCCGGCTCCGGAATACGAAGCTCCGGCTGAACCCGCGCCTGAAGCACCTCAGGCTCCCGGCGAGAAGCCCGGAATCAAGTACTGCATCAACTGCGGCACACCAATCCCCGAAGACGCGATGTTCTGCAAATATTGCGGTACTCCGCAGTAAGCACGGTTGCTGTTTACCGTACAGTGAAACAAAGAGAAGCTTTGTCAGATGAAGATCAGGCCTGTAGACATTGTGATAAACATAATATGCCTGGTACTGATACTCGGCAGTGTTGCTTATGTTGTGGTGTCATGGAGAAACCTTCCCGAACAGGTCCCGACTAATTACAGCCCGACCGGTGAGATAACGGGATACAGTTCCAAGTTAACTTTATTGATCATGCCTATAACCATGATCGTCACATACATAATAATTACGGTTGTCAGGCTCTTACCTAAAAGCTGGAACACAGGCGTCAAAGTAACCGCCCGTAACCGGGAAGCCGTATACCGTATAATCGCAAATCTTCTCATATCAACAAATCTCGTTCTCACGATTTTGTTCGCGTCGCTGACCGTTTTCATGTGCCGCGGCGAACATATCCCGGGGTGGTTCATCCCAATTGAGCTTATTGCGATATTCGGGGTACCGGGATTCTGGCTGGTACAGCTTTTCAGGAATCGTTAAAAAGCATTTGGCGACAAATCTGTCGCCAAATGCTTTTTCTCAATTTTTCAACCCCGTCAGCTATTCAATAAGCCCATCCTGTTTCAGCATGGTTTTCAGCACATCCACATTAACGGAAGAATCGATCAGATCCTTCTCGAACAGCGACTCCTTAAGTTTGGAAACGGCAGTATTCGCGATGTTAAGAAGATCATGCGTATCGTTTACGATACGCTTCATGCTCTCCCCCTTAAGATCTAGGCTTTCCATCGATTTGCATTTTTCAAGAACGCTTGAAATCGTCGGGAGATAATACGTAAAGAACTTGTGGGCCTTGTCCGCGCTGGAAGGATCATCCCCGGTCTTTCGGAAAACATCAATCATCTCAGACTCGAGGCGACGAACCTTTGCCTTTAGGTCGGGATTGTCCGTGAACTCGTAGAACGACCTGAGGGAATCGACGTAATCCTGCCTGACTTTGGTCTCCTGCGAATCCGGATCCGAACCGCTTCCCTGCTCGTCAAATCTCACAAGCCCGTCGCGCAGAAGGTCTGTAAGGTATTCGGTCAGGTCGACAGATACATTTGTTGTGAACACATCACCGGCTTCCGCCGGGGTGTTAACCGCGCTTCCGGAAGACATATTTCCCACAGCAGTTCCATGCTTCTCCCTCGCGATGATAACTTCAGCAAGCATGTCTTTCGCGAAGGCCTCAGTGGCTTCCCGCGTGGCGCATCCGGTTCCGGACACGCCGAATTCGGGGAAAGTAACACAGTACATATCCCCGGACTTGAATATCTCCGCTCTTGCCGTCCTGATGTCCTGACCGGAAGCCGGAGCGCTTTTCAATGTAATGACAGTGGACCGGCCAGGTTCAGCTGAGGGCTGATATGCGGGCTCTGAAGGCGGATATGTTTCAGCCTTTGGCGGGTATGTCTGAGGAACAGTGGTGACACGC
>JAFOKI010000177.1 GCA_017419895.1 Eubacterium sp.
GTCGTAACGAGCCTGATATCGGGTGAAAAGAACACATATGATTATAAGTATTATAAAAATGGTGCAAGGAAACAGTACAAATCCAAGTATTTTTCAGTCACATACGATAAAAAGGGCAATGCGACCAAGGAGGTCTATAAAGGCAGCGAGGGCAATACTGAGACCACGACATACAAAAACAAATACAATAAGAAAGGTTATCTGAGCGAACGCAAAAGCAAATATGTCGGTGAATACGAAGACGGTAGTTATACAGTTGATACTACAGCTAAATACAAGTATACGTATTATAAGTACGGGATGCCCAAGAAGGTTACTATAACATATACAACAAAGGACCCCGATGGTCAAACCCGGAAAAGTGTAACCGAATATACATATAAGTACAAGAAGTATATGGTAGAGAAGAAGCTCTGGAAGTTTATGGACTGATTTTGCCGGGCGGCAGGTCATAAGCTGAGCTCTTATGCAATCATTTAGTGATTAGTACAGAAGCGAGGAGGGAGTGTGGATATGAAAAGCATAACAAAGATACGTCTGATGACAGCAGTGATGATACTGGTTTTGGCAGCTGCGTTCTGGCTTGCGTGCGCCGGAAAGGTTAATGCGGCAAAGAAGAGTTTTTACGTGCCAATCAAAGCTACTTCGGTCAATGCTTACCAGGACGGGACATCATCATCAGTTACAATTGACTACAAGTATTTCAAGAACGGACTCAGGAAATCCATAAAATACAATGATGGTGATTACAGCTGGAAAGAGGTTTTCAAGCGGAATAAAAACGGCTATGTAACAAGCCGCAAGGATTACGATGCAGATGGCGAGTGGGACGGTTACTATGAAGTCAAATTTAAAAAAGGTTATCCGTCGACTGCCAAGTATTACACCGTTTACAACGGGAATAAGACACTGAAGACTAAATATACGTTCACTTACAAAAAAGGCAAACTCGTCAAAGAAGTCGTTAAGACTGATAATGGCGACGAGGGTAAAACCACTACCACGATAACCTACTGGAGCAACGGTAATACCAAGAAGGCAAAATCCGATAATTATACCGATACTTATGACAAGCACGGAAATTTAACCAAATCGGTCTACAACTCGAAATACACCAGCGGCACGCACACTTACAAGAACACTTATAAGAAGGGCCGCCTGACCAAAGTTGTCGAAACGATGTCGATTTTTGATAAGGAGGATCAAGAGACTTCAACTTCAACAACTGTCACAACGTATAAATACAAGACCAACAAAGCCGGCGCGGTGACTGAGGTCGTCGAAGCAAGAACATGGACCGGCGGCGGAGTGACGACCACAACAAAATACAAACTCAAGAAATTCAAAGTTGATAAGAAATTCTGGAAATTCTTCGACTGATGCAGGCTGCGTCAAGCAGGGGATCTGCCCCGCAGACGGTTTTGAACCGTCTGCGGGGCTTTTTGATGCGCGGTACACTTATATATGAGTTTTTATGTGGCGGCATGGCAGGGCTTTGTTATATAATGCTTATGTAAAGGTTTGACTCGATTCGGACAGACATGGAGGGTCGTATGAACAGCATTAACTCAAGCAGAAAACGCATGGTATCGGTTGTAATGGTTCTGGTATTGGCGGCGGCGTTCTGGTTCGCGTGCGCGGGAAGCGTACATGCCGCGGCGACGAAGACTTTTTACAGGCCGGTAAAGATCAAGACAACACACACTGAGAGCGGATACAAGTATTCCAGCACCGAAAAACGCACGTATTATGCGAACGGCCTTCTGAAAAAGGAATCCTACGGCAGCGATTACAGCGCGGAGTACAAGTACAATGAAAAAGGATATGTCTCAGAGATCAAAAGCAAATCCGAAGGGAAAGTGACAGGGCTCTATACGGTTGAATTCAAAGACGGTATCCCGGCTACCGCGGTTATGATGGGTATCAATGATAATGATGAGATGGCAGAGGAATCGAGAATCGTTTTGACATATAAAAACGGTGTCCTCTCAAAAGAAGTCGTAACGTATGCTGATGGCTACAAGGAAACGAATACATACTATCCGAACGGCAACAGGAAGAAAACAAAGAGCAACACATCGACCGCCACGTACAATAAAAAAGGCGATATAACCAAGTACTCTTATACTTCAACAAATGGCAAAGAGAAAAACGTCGAAACGTATAAGTACACATATAAAAAAGGCCGTGTGACCAAAATCGTGGAAACCGATAAGAATACCATAAACGGCAAAACGACCACGATCAAGAGAACGACGACGTACACGTACAAGCTGGACAAAAAAGGCAACGTGACCAAATGCACGGCAAAAGTCACGACCAAGATAGGTAAAAAGACATATAAGAGCACCAATATCACGACATACAAATATAAGAAATTCAAGGTCGAGAAAAAGTACTGGAAGTTCATGAACTAAAAAGAGCTTTGTTTTAGAATGGTTCGAGAATTGCCCTGCATCTGGTTTCCGGCCGGCTGCGGGGCTTTGTTTTAAGAGATGCCCGGAGTGAATTATGGATAGAAATCTTCTGCGCGAGAAACTCGCGAAAAAAGAGATCCCGATAGGGACCGTGTTTCAGATGGGAAGCGTATCCGCGATGGAGTGTCTTGGGTACGTTGGTCTTGATTATGTCATGATCGACTGTGAACACGGGCAGTTCGATCTCACCGAGAGATACGCGAGAGTTAAAGCCGCGAAACGTGTCGGGATATCACCGGTAATCAGGATCGCGGGGATAACCGAGAGCGAGATCGCGCATGCTGACAGGTGCGGTGCAGACGGTATCGTGATTCCATGCATCCGGACAATGGACGAAATCAAAGAGCTTCTCCGCATGGCTGGCGGGACGGACATGCTTATCCTGCCACAGTGCGAGACCGTAGACTGTCTCAAAATGATAGAGCGTGTCGTTAAGGTTCCGGGAATAGACGGGATAGTTATCGGGCCTTTTGACCTCACTCTCGATATGGGTATCCCGGGACAATTCGACCACCCGTTTTTCCTTGATGCGATAAAACGCATAAGACTTGCGGGAAAAGACGCGGGAGTTCCGGTCATCATATTCGGACCGTCGCCGCAGGACGCGAGAAGATACATAGATCAGGGCTTCGACGGGATAATCACGGGAGTCGACGCCACTGTTTTCACAAATGCGTATAAAGAACATATTGACGCGATAAAAGAAACGACCAGAGTGCCGAAAGGCGCAGCAATTATCTGCGACGCGCTGACAGCCGCGGGGTACGAGGCGTGTCTCGTCGGCGGATGTGTCCGTGACAGCCTGCTCGGTCTCGAGCCGGACGACTGGGACATCTGCACCTCCGCGCTCCCCGAGGAAACTGAGGCTGTGTTTGCTGACCGTAAGGTAGCGGAAACCGGGCTCAAACATGGGACTGTCGGAGTCATCATGGATGATGGCATGTATGAGGTCACCACTTACAGGATTGACGGGATGTATTCTGATGGGCGTCACCCGGACAGCGTCACTTTCAGCAGGAATCTGACCGAAGATCTCGCCCGGCGCGATTTCACGGTGAACGCAATGGCGATGAAGATCGATACCGGTAAGATGCTGTCGTCGAAGGAAGGATACATCGACTGCAAGACCGAGATAGTGGATCCGTTCAGCGGCAGGTTTGACCTGAGAAACGGTGTAATCAGATGCGTTGGGGCGCCTGAACTCAGGTTTTCCGAAGATGCGCTGAGGATTCTCAGGGCTCTCAGGTTTGCGTCAACTCTCGGTTTCAGGATCGAGAACGGCACAGAGCGTGCTGTCGTGAGATATGCTTATAGTGTCGGAAGCGTGGCTGCCGAGCGTGTTCAGGTCGAACTGACAAAGCTTGTGACCGGCAAAAACGCACCTGCAATCCTGAGAAAATACAGCAGCGTACTTTCGGATATGACGGGATCGAGCGTCGATCCAAAGGCGGGGGACAAAATAGCGGCGCTTCCTCAGGGTGTGAACGCGTCGCTTGCTGCTAGACTCGCGATGGTGTTCCCGATCGACACGATGGCTTCGCTCAAATCTCTCAAATATGATAACAAAACGCTCATGGGTGCTGCTTCTGCAGTGGAAATGAAGGACGCAGGCATAGCCAATGACATCTATGGGGAAAATCTTACCGTCGGAGTCAAAAGACTGATGGACAAATACGGGGCGGAGACCGTAAAGGACATGGCTGTTATCACCGGGAGATTCGACATTTACGGTGAGATAAACCGGATTCTGAAGTCTGGCGAGTGCTTTAACAGAAGCGGTCTCAAGGTTACGGGTGACATGCTCGCGCGCGCCGGTATACCTTCCGGGAGACAGATGGGCGAGCTCATAGACGTCCTTTTGGATAAAGTAATAACCGGTGAGATACCTAATGAGACCCAGGCTCTTCTCCGGACCGCGATGATGTGGTATAATAAATAAGTTATAAACGATTAGAAAAGTGTTTTTATGAAAGGCTTTGTTATGGGCGAGACTGTCGAAAAAGTAAGTTCCAATTTTATCTACAACATCATAGACGAAGACAACGAGAGCGGTCTTTACGGAGGAGAAGTATATACGAGATTCCCGCCCGAGCCGAACGGATATCTGCATATCGGACATGCCAAATCGATATGCCTGAATTTCGGTACAGCGAAGAAATACGGCGGGAAGTGCAATCTCAGATATGACGACACCAACCCCGCAAAAGAAGACATAGAGTATGTCAACTCCATAGAGGAAGATGTCCACTGGCTCGGTTTTGAGTGGACCGAAAGAAGATGGGCGTCCGACTATTTCGGCACCATGTATGATGCGGCCTGCGAGCTGATCAAAAAAGGTCTTGCATATGTCGACGACCAGGATGCAGAGACGATAAAGGCGACGAGGGGAACACTCAAAGAGCCGGGCGTTGAAAGCCCCTGCAGAGGCAGGAGCCCCGAAGAGAATCTGGCTTTGTTTGAAGAAATGAAAGCCGGCAAGTATGCGAACGGTGAAAAAGTCCTGAGAGCCAAGATAGACATGGGTTCGCCCAACATGAATATGCGCGACCCGGTCATCTACAGGATTGCTCACATGGAGCATCACAACACAGGAAACGAGTGGTGTGTATACCCTATGTACGACTTCGCGCATCCCATAGAGGACGCGATAGAAGGAATCACCCATTCGATCTGCACGCTCGAATTCGAGGACCACAGGCCGCTTTATGACTGGGTGCTCAGAGAAGTCGGTTTCTGGCCCAATCCGCCGAAACAGATTGAGTTTGCGCGCCTTAACATCACGGATACCGTGATGAGCAAGCGCAAGCTCAAAAAACTCGTGGATAACGGCAATGTCGAAGGGTGGGACGATCCGCGCATGCCGACCATAGCGGGCATCAGACGCCGCGGCTACACTCCGGAAGCTGTCAGGGACTTCTGTGAACGCATCGGTGTCGCGAAAGCCAACAGTACGGTAGACGCAGGACTTCTCGAGTACTGTGTGCGTCAGGACCTGCAGAACAGGGTTGAGAGCAGGAACGTAGTGTTCGATCCGATCAAGGTCGTCATCACGAACTATCCTGAAGGCCAGGTCGAGATGGTCGAAATCGAGAACAACAGGAATGTGCCTGAGATGGGGAACCGCACGGTCCCGTTCTCGCGCGAGATA
>JAFOKI010000178.1 GCA_017419895.1 Eubacterium sp.
CGGACGAAGGCGCCAACTTCCTTGACATGCCGAATCTGCAGTTCTCTGTCAACGAAGACAGTTCGAATCTGGACATGGCCAATGAATTCATGCGCTTCCTGATCACGCCGGGCGAACTGAACAATATGGCTCAGATCAAAGGACTTATGTCGCCGACAAAAGATCTGTCCTTTAACAGCATGTATGCCGCATTCGGAGCTGTTCCGGAGTCCCGGATCCTGTCACCTGAAGTGATCGGATTGACTGATGACGCGATCATACAGTTAAGGCAGGCAGTATATAGCGTAGGGACAGGCGAAATGACCATAGATGAGGCAATTGCAGGATATGGCTCTTTTACGCAATGATCGCCCTTTACTAAAACTTACCGGCGCATATACGAAAAAAGCATAAAATAACCGGGGACTGATCAGTATTTCAGTCCCCGGTTTTGTTTGTGTAGTTAAGTTCTAACCTCTTCGTTTTTTAACAAAAGTTAGAACTCTCAGCACTAAAATAGTTCTACCTTCTTTCAATATTTGCAGAAGGTAGAACCATCTGAAGTATTTTTCTACAAATCTGAAAGCAACCGCTTATGTCTCAGGTCACTGCATCGTCGGGTAATCCGATTTTCCTGTGATCTTTCTCTTAAGAATCTTGATACCGCGCTTGAGCGCATACGGTCCGACGAGTTTCATCATCTCTTCAGCTGTATGCATGTCGCTTGCAGCAGGGATATCACGGGTCAGGTGGATCGCGTCGAATTTGCATCTTGTGGTACAAAGCCCGCAACCGATGCACTGGTTGAGGTCTACCGTGGTCGCTCCGCATTTCAGGCAGCGCTCAGCCTCGATTTTCACCTGCTCTTCAGTGAGCGGAAGCCTAAGATCGCTGAATGTGGCTTTCGGGTCGCCTTCTTTCATTCCGGGCTTTGTTCTGCCTGAATTGTCGTAAGACTTCGGGCAGATGCTTATATCTTCCCTGTCGAGCTCTATGAACTCACGCAGGTCGCGTCCGATAGTCAGCGACTGACCCGGATGAACGAATCTGTTGATCGAGACCGCGCCGACTCTTCCTCCTGCAATCGCGTCAATAACGAATTTCTGTCCCGTATATGCGTCTCCGCCGATAAAGATATCCGGCTCCGCCGTCTGAAGTGTTACAGGGTCGGCCTTCGCCGTTCCGTTCGGATTGAATTCGACCTTTGTTCCGGCGAGCATCTCTTTCCAATCAGCCTTCTGGCCTATACAGAAGAGAACCGTATCGCAGACCGCTTCGTCCGTTACCGCGTCGTCGAACTTCGGATCGAAACGACCCTCGGCATTCTTGACTGAGAGGCATTTTCTGAATTTGATGCCGGTACATTTTCCGTCAGCTTCGACTATCTCAGTCTGACCCCATCCCGCGTGGATGGTGATACCTTCCTGCTCGCATTCATGCTGGTCTTCTGTTCCCATCGGCATCTCGTCGTAGCTTTCCAGGCAGTAGAGATCCACGCTCTCTGCACCGCATCTGAGCGCTGTTCTCGCAACGTCAGCGCCAATGTTTCCGCCTCCGATAACAACGACTTTGCCCTTGAGTGATTTCTCCTGCGAGAGATTCACACTGCGCATGAAATCAATGCCTGACATCACGCCTTCAGCATCCTGCCCCGGAATACCGAGTTTTCCGCCATTCTGAAGACCGACAGCGACGAAGAAAGCTTTGTAGCCCTGAGCGCGAAGTTCTTCGATAGTCACATCTTTTCCTACCTCTACTCCGCACCTGAAATCGACACCCATCTTGCGGATTATCTCGATCTCGCCGCCGAGTACGTCTTTTTCGAGACGGAACTCGGGAAGTCCGTTCATCATCATACCGCCCGGTACGCTTTCCTTCTCGAATACCGTGACGGGATATCCGTCTTTTCTGAGGTAGTACGCGCAGGAAAGACCCGCAGGTCCAGATCCGATCACCGCGATCGGGAACTCATCCCACTGTTTTCCGTCCATGTTGTCGCAGATCGGAACGAACGCATCGAGATTCTTGAGTTCGTACTGAGCGAGGAATTTCTTGATCTCGTCGATCGATACCGGATCGTCGATCGTGCCCCTTGTGCAGCGGTCTTCACAGCGTTTATTGCAGACATCACCGCAGACTGCCGGGAATGGGTTGTCCTGTCTGATGAGTTCAACTGCTTCGTCGTATCTTCCTTCAGCAGCCATTCTTACATAACCCTGTACAGCGATATGCGCGGGACATGCCGTCTTGCAGGGCGATGTTCCGGTGTCGTAGCAATTGACTTTATTGGTATCTCTATAATAGTAATTCCACTTGTCTTCTCCCCAGATATTGTCATCCGGAAGTTCGTGCATAGGATACATGACTTTTGAACCGTCTTTGCGGCAAAGCTTCTGTCCGAGCCTCGCGGCTCCGGCGGGACATACCTCTACGCACTTACCGCATGCTACGCACTTGTCAGCATCGACGTGTGCGCGGTAAGCGGATCTCGACATATTCGGGGTATTGAAGAGCTGTGACGTTCTGAGACCATAGCAGCTTCCCGGCGAGCAGTTGCAAATGCCGACGATGCGGTCAGGTCCATCGAGGTTTGTGATCTGGTGAACGTAACCTTTTCTTTCGGCACGTTCGATTACTTCCATCGCTTCTTCGCGGGTGATATAGTAAGCGTCTTTTCCGGATTCAACCAGGAACTCCGCGATATCGCCGAGACCTATACACATGTAACCTTCTATATCACCAACGCCCTCGCCGCGCACGCGCTGCGCTTTTCTGCACGCGCATACCATTGAGCAGAATTTGTCATATTTTTCGAGCCAGTGCGAAAGCTGCTCTACACTTGCCTTTTCCGGTGTGGCTTCTATCGCCTTCTCCACCGGAATCACGTGCATGCCGATACCCGCGCCTCCCGGAGGTATCAGTTTCGCCGCAAGCTCAAGCGGCTCCTGCGGAGCGAGGCTGAACATCGTCGCGACTTCCGGATTCGTTTCACAAAGCATCGGATGCTCGACCATATACTCACCGGAACCGACTACCCACTTGGGTATCCAGTACTGGATGTGCTGATCCGCGTTGTCACGGTTCTGCTCTATGATCCCTATCCAAAGAAGATGGTCGATTATCTTCTGAGCTTCTTCTTCGGTCATATTGTTCGCTTTCGCAAGCTCGGCCGTCGTTTTTCCTGTACGCCTTTTCTTGAACGACAGCATGAATTTGACTTCTTCCTTGGTGAGCAGTCTGTCGAGGATCCAGAAATCCATATGGTTTTCTTTCATTCCTCCCGGAAGCTTCCTTGGAATGTTGTCGGTTATCATGACCGCAAGTTTTTTGACCAGCTTTTTCTTCTCCGGATCCGTACATTTATGCTCCGTGACGGGATAGTCGCGTTCATTAACGTGGATCTTGGGGTTTACTTCTTTTACCATATCGGCCTCCGTAATTTAGAATTCCATTGAAATTCGGAATTTGATCTTATCCGACGCGCCTTCGTAATATCTGACATCGTCTTTTTCAAAAGCCCTGAACATGAAACGTTCACCGAGCTTTAGTTCATTAACATAGTTCGCTGTTATCTTTTTCGGTCTGACTCCCGCAAGTCTCTGCGGCTCAGTTTCGTCATCGATCAGATCGAAATACCTGGCGTTGTTCATATGACCGTTGATATCGATCCTGCTGAACTCTGCAGTGAGTTCCTTTTCCAACAAAGCTCCGCCTTCCGGCATCCTGACCGGCGGGATCATCATGTCGCCCGCCCCGGGCGCGCCGGGGATCGAAATGCCGTACTCTTCCGGCATAATCATTTCCCGGGTCTTTTCATCTATCAGCATCCAAAGGGCTTCACCGCGGGCGATGGTTTTTCCGTCTTTCAGCACCTCATAAAACCGCGGGAAGAACACATGCATCATATCACCCTGCCAGCTCCTGACCGTGATATTCTCATCGTATTCCGGCCACTCGGAGACCTCCAGCGACTGTCTCGTTATGATCCAGAGGAGTCCCCTGTCGAGAGTTTTATGCCTGGTGCATCCAAGTTCCTCGGTATGGGCGATCGACGCCTTTTCAAGAAGCATGAACATCTCGGAGATGCGAAGTCTCCTTGTCATGTCGACCTGTTCGCTCCGTATCAGTATATCTTTTTCAAACACAAGCGGAGCAAAGCCGCCGTTCTTTTCATCAAGCATCGGGAAGCAGCGCCTCCACTTTGTCGAGGAGTTCCCCGAGCGTATTGATCGTATACCACTCATCCTTCGGGATCCTTACGTCGAATGACGACTCCACCTTGGTGATAAGCATTATCATGCTGAGCGAATCGATAGCGGTATCCGTATTGATGACCGACTCTTCCGTGAGCTCGGCATTCTCGAGTTCCGGCACAAAGTTGTGGATCAGCCTGATCGTCTTTTCTCTAAGTTCATCTCTGCTATATTTCTTCATAATGCCTCCTTGGGAAAACAATGTTTATCAACCGGTATCAGGAATACTTCTCCTGGATCTCATATCTCTTGAGCTTACCTGTCACGGTCCTTGGAAGCGGTCCCTCCGCTTCTATAAGATCGTATATCTGCTGTGAACGCATTTTGCCGCGGTTGAACTCACCAACAGCTTCTTTTACTTTATCCCTGTCAACGCCGAACGATACAAGCGCCGCATGTCCGTTTTTCATGATAAGGGCGAGTTCCGGGCACCCTGTCGCCTGCGACAGTTCAGTTTCATATTCCGGGCAGTATATCTTTGTTCCGTCAGCTGTGATTATCACATCTTTTTTGCGGCCTGAAAGGTGCAGTCTGCCCTTCTCGTCGAACGATCCCAGGTCACCGGTCATAAATCTCGCGCCTTCCTGCATCTCAGGCTGACCGAGATATCCTTTCATCATGCATGGAGTCGCGACCGAGACTTCACCGTCAGCTTCTATGCGTATATCGGCTCCAGGGCACGGGTACAAGGCCTCCGGCTCATCAAGATCCTGTGTTATCGCGATACCGCTGGATGTTTCAGTCAGTCCATACCCGAAATACACGTCGATCCCCGCAGCGCTCAAGGAAGCAGTTGTTTCCCTGCTGCATGGAGCCGCCCCGACGAGAACGACTCTGAGCTCCGGATTCAGCGCATGGAATCTCATGAGCGCGACAATCAGTGTCGGCACTACCGGAAGTATAGTAGGTTTGAAATACAAAGCGTCTTCCACCAGATGGCGCGCGCCTCTTCCGAGCGCGATCTCCGCACCATACGCAAATCCCCAGAGCATCGTGCAGACAAACCCGAACACATGGGACAGCGGAAGCATGGACAGTATCCTGTCACTTTCGCCGCATGCCAGCATGCTTTGACCGCTCCACGCGCTCGCGCAGAGCGAACCCGATGTGAGTCTTACGATCTTGGATCTTGCAGTTGTACCGGATGTCGCGAACAGTATCTCGCCTTCATATCCTTCATCGTCGTCACGGTCTTCCGGAGCTGCCGGTTCGGGAAGCATTTTAACTACCTGATAAGCCCACTCATTCGGAAGATCCGGGTCAGCAAGTACCACGCTGCATCCGGATATGACTGCTGCGAAAAGTCTTATTATCGCATCGGGAGTATGATCTGCCAGAATTACCTCGGGGGCGGGCTTTGTTATATTACCTGCCTCCTCGAATATGGCGGCAGCGAGTTCGGGATAAGTCATCGAACAAATACTTCCGCCCCGGTCGTAAATAAGCGCGTTCCCGGACCTGTTTCTGAACGAATTCACCAATTCTGTAAAAGTAACAAATCGTTTCATTGGTATATTCCTCATTGCTAAATCATTAACATAATTATATAATAAAAGGCGGAAATACTCCACATTGAAATAGGCAATTATACCTTAAAAGGAGGAATATCA
>JAFOKI010000179.1 GCA_017419895.1 Eubacterium sp.
ATGGAATATGCGGGATGCGGCTGCTTGCCGGGAAGAGATGTTTTCTTCACAATGGAATCACTCGATCATCCACTCGAAAGGAAGCAAATCATCGAAATGCTGAATTTGGCAGGCTTGATACGATATTGATTACAAAGACATCAAAAGCAAAAGCGCGCCGGAGAGGCGCGCTTGTCATGTTTCACTTGACCGTAACTGTTATAACTGCGAATACTCCGTTCTGCGCATAGGCGTAGACTTTGCATTTGCCTTTCTTCAGACCCTTGATCACACCCTTCTTGGTGACAGAAGCGACAGCTGGGTTCGAAGACACGTACATTATCACACGGTGTTTCTTGACCTTCAGTTTTTTGGATTGCGGGACCGTCTTGGCAGCAAGCTTGAAAGTCTTCTTGACCTTAACGGTCACCTTGTTCTTTTTGGCTTTTGTCGTTACTTTCTTGCTGTTGCCGACCTTTCCACCTGCTGTAGCGACGTGGACAGTTTTAGATGTCGAGACCACCTTATTTTTCGCGTTAAGAGCTACCATCAGGAACTTGTAGTATTTGCCCTTTTACTGATCTATGAATTTCTTAATCGCGGCAGGTACGCCGGCAACTATGCAGTTGTCCGGGATATTCTTTGTTACCAGACTGCCTGCGGCGACGACCACACCGTTTCCGATCCTGACACCCGGCATCACAGTGACGTTACCGGCAAGCCAGCAATTATCGCCGATCCATATCGGGATAGCTTTTTCATAACCTTTATTTCTGAGAGCGTATTTCAGCGGGTGCTCCGCGGTATAAAACGTACAATTCGGTCCGATGAACGTATTTTCGCCCACCCCGATCGTAGCGCTGTCTTTGAAGTAGCAGCTGTGATTAACAAACACTCCCTTCCCGAAGTGTGTATTGAATCCATAGTCAAAACCGATCGGAGCCATTATGTCGAAACCCTCCGGAAGCTCACCAAGAAGCTCGGTCATAACTTCTTTTCGTTCCTCGCTTTCCGGCTCGGCATGATTGAATTTGTAACAAAGCCTGACTGCCCTTTTTCTAAGTTCCTGGAGTTCTTCATCATGCGCATAGTTATACCATTCGCCTGTACTCATTTTTTCGCGCTCAGTGATCATGTCATACCCTCATTTCTGTCATTCTCAACTGTTCCATGCCGCTGCGCGGCGTTGTTTATACTCACGAAACGGACGTGCCGCTCATTTTTCTCTTTTCTTCTCTGTCAAGCTCTATATTGCGGGTCGCGATAGCGATCTTCTTTCGGTACTTTTCCTCTTTTTCAGTGTTTCCGAGGGCTTTGTAAAGATCGGCGAGAGCTCCCATGACTTCCCTGTTGCTCGGTGACAGAGCAATCGCCCTAAGGTAAGCAGATTCCGCTGCTTCCGCATCACCTGTTGACGTGTAAGCCATCCCAAGGTAATACCAAAGCGGCCACCACTTATTATACCTCTCATCGTCTTCATACATCGAAAGGATCTCGATGCCGGTCTCGAAACGTCCGGAGAGCACGCAGTTGTAACCCTCCTCTATTCTGCATGGATCCTTGAGACGCGCAACGATACCTTCTACTTCACGTCTGACCTTTGCGCGGGTCGGGCTGCCGTCGTCTTTATCGGAAAGTTTGAGGTATTCCCTGAAAGTCAGCATCGATTTGATATAAAGCCCGAGGTTAAGGTACGCGTATCCAAGATAGTAGTGTCCTATCTCATGTCCCGGATCGACTACCGTAAGACGCTCAAACGCACGCATCGACTCAGCTTTAAACGTCCCGATGTAGTCCTCTCCTTCGGCTTTTTCGTAGGCGTCGTGACATACCCGTCCGTACAGGCAGAGCGCGTCCGGATCATCATTCTTAAGCACGAGCGCAGCGCGTGCGAACACACATGCCGTCTCAAAGTCTCCTGCCTCGGCACACTGTGCGGCTTCGCTCAGCAACGGCTTAACAAAGCCTCCGGCAAAACACCGCTCAATAAACGCCACGTACGAGTCCCTGTACCTGAACTCCGGATCACAGCCCAAAACAAAGGCCATATCCCTTGCGATCGTGATCGTGGATATAGTCATATCCTCGGTTACCGAACTCTTTCTGATCGGTACGGGCACACCGGACAGTACATCTTCCAGTCCGTATCTTTCAAGAAAACCATCAGAAAGCTCGTCAAAAATGATATCGCCCAGTTTTGGAACAAGGTATTCTTTTATTCTGTCGTTTCCGTTTAACATACCGCGTTAAAGCATCCTCATGAATTCTTTCTTCAGCATGCCTGTATTGTTCATCGCGTAATCGAGTTTTTCGATCATAGCGGCTTTGTCTTTCGGAAGATCACCGCGCAGCGTCACGTAGTTCGATGCATGATTGCTCCTGAAAACGCATTGCTTGGACGGATTCGCGTTCTCAAGTAAAAGCTTGGTTTCTTCAAGTACTTCGACAGGTGACAGCAGCTCCATTTTGCCTTCCCTGATTTCCTGAAGCATCGGCGCCCGCTCATCCAGTACGAGCGTCAGCAACGCCACATACGACGCGTTCATCTCCGTGATCATCGTCCCGCTGTCAACAGCGTGTTCGCGCCAGAGTTCTTTTCCGCCAAGTCCTGATATGAAAGTGACGGAAGCCATGATACCGTTGTCTTCTATCTTCTTTACCGCGCGTATTATCTCTTCACGTGTCGATCCTTTATTTACGCGTTTCAGCACCTCGTCATTACCGGATTCCGCGCCTATATAGATCATCTCGACACCGTGATCCCTGAGTTCCTGAAGCTCCTCATCCGTCTTGTGGAGAACGTCTATCGCGTTTCCATAGATATTAACGCGTTTTGTCTCCGGGAACAGTTCTTCTATCTTGTTCAGTATGACCATGAGCTTCCTGTTCGAAAGACAAAGCGCGTCCCCATCGCAAAGGAACATTCTCTCGACATACCTGTACATCCTTCGCGCGTTCTCAAGGTCCTCGATAACCTCATTAACGTTGCGCACGCGGAACTTTTTATCCTTGAACATCGAGCAGAACGTACAGCTGTTGTGCGTGCATCCGATTGTAACCTGGACGAGCAGACTGTATGCCTCGCTCGGTGGTCTGTATATATCGCCTTCGTATCTCATGCGTTTCTCCCCATGGTCCCTTTCGCATTTTAACTCTTAGTATTATAATTATACACTGAACTCACGTTTTTTACAAAGCACTAACATCGGATGCCCGTATCAAAGCAGGAGAAGAAAATGATACTCAGAAGAATCGAAGTTAACGATAGAGAAAGTATTGAACGCCTGTCAAAGGCGGCGTCCGCGATCATTAAAGACTATTACGATCCCATAATCGGTCCGGAACAGAACGATTACATGATCGCGAGATCCTACACCGCTTCCGTGATCACAAAACATATCACGGAAGGACACAACTTCTACGCTATGGAGGATAACGAAGATATTATCGGATTTATCGACATTTACCCGCGCGGCAACGCCCTGTATCTCAATAAGTTCTATATGCGAGAAGACTTCCGCGGCATGGGACTCGGGAGCGCGATGCTCGACTTTGTAAAAAAAGAAGCCCGCAGACTGGAGCTTCCTTCAATAGAACTGAACATGAACCGTTTCAATCCCACAGCAGTCATTTACGAAAAACTCGGGTTCCGCAAAATACGGGAAGAAAAAATCGACATAGGCAGCGGATACTATATGGATGACTTCGTGTATTCGATGACGCTCGACTGATACTTACAGTTTCTCAAGCAATGCAATAAGAAACATATAAAATCGCTCCACGGATATGATACTGACCCGTTCTTCCGGCGAATGGAAACTATGACAGTCCGGGCCGGTTGAGATCATATCGAGCCCTTCTATTCTTTCTGCGAATGTGCCGCATTCAAGTCCTGCATGAACCGCGATCTCTTTCATCTGTTCACCGAAGACTTCCCTGAATGTGCCCACAGCAAGAGTCCTAAGCTCCGACCCTGCCCCCGGTTCCCATGGCGCGTAGCCGTTGAAACAATGCATCTCCGCGCCTGTAATATCAGCGAGCATCTGAACTGACTGCACGATATATTCGACCGTTGACCTATAGGCTCCACGGACTTCCATTTCAGCTGTCATGCTGTCTTCATCGGTTCTCAGAATACCGATATTATTCGAACTCTCGACAAGGCCTTCAAAACCGCCATTCATCTGAACGATCCCGTTTGGACAAAGCCTGATCACCGCTGCGAGTTTTTTGAAACTTTCCTCGGTAAGAGGAAATGACGCTTCAGCCGGCTCGTAAGTCAGTTCAAGATCCGGAGCAGCACTTGCGTACTCTTTTTTCATTGAACTCTCTGCTTCGGAAACCGCATTCCTGACCGTCTCTTCATTCGCAAGTACAACGGCCTCTGCCTCACGAGGGATCGCAAGTCTGTTTGTTCCCCCGAGAACAGATACGGTGCGCAGTCCTGCTCGCTCAATCACTCTCAGAAGCAACGCAATCGCATTTCCTCTCCCACGGTGGATATCCCCACCGGAATGACCGCCTTTCAGACCGGACAGCCTGATCCGAAAAGCGCCGCATCCCTCAGGCATCTCACGTTCCCGCTCAAGCGGAAGCTTAAACTCGATCCCTGTGCCGCCGCAGCTCCCGACTATGAGTTCGTGCTCTACGGCATTATCGAGATTGATCATACGCCTGCTCCTGAGAAGACTGACATCCACGTTCTCCACTCCGGCGAACGTCGACTCTTCCTGAACGGTAAAGACGACTTCAAGCGAAGGATGCTTAAGCTCTCGGTCTTCCAGTATGGTCATCGCCGCGGCCACACCGATACCGTTGTCCGCACAGAGCGTGGTGCCGCACGCTGACATCAGCCAGTCACCTTCAGTTTTCAGCAGGATCGGATCCTTTGTAAAATCATGGCTGCTTGAATTGTTTTTCTCACAGACCATGTCGAGATGCGCCTGAAGCATCACGGGAGGATGCGTTTCAAAGCCCGCGGAAGCGGGCTTTGTTATGATAAGATTCGATATTTTATCCTGCGAGACAGAAAGCCCCAGGTTCTCAGCCCAGCCTTTTATATAGTCGCTGACAGCCTTCTCGTTACCGGAACCGCGTGGTATCCGGCTTATCATCTCGAAGTTGTGAAGCACAGGATTATCACTTATTGAATACATAGACAAACCTCAAATCAAGTTTTCTGACCGGTCACGTGTTTAGTGATACCCGATCGCGGACGCTGCTACTAAAAGCACACATGCCAGCACGGCCCAGATAAGCCAGAGCTTCCACATGAACTTGAACCATTTCCCATACGGAACGTGGCAGATAGCGAGCGCTGCCATTATCTCCCCACTCGTCGGGGCTATAACGTTCGTAAAAGCGTCCCCGTATTGGAACGCAAGGACTGCAGTCTGTCTGGTAACCCCCAGCACGTCCGACAGCGGAGCCATGAACGGCATAGTTGATAATAAGATTTTATACCGTTTGAAAGAAGAATTCAACGGCCTCAGCAATTCCCTGTATATACGTATTTCAGCTCGCTGCGCGCGACATCCGCAAGCTTATATACCCGGCGAACGTCGGTAGCAGGTCTGTCAGTCATGTGGAATCTCGGGAAAAACCTGGAGATATGGAGCGGTACGTCCTTTCCGGTCACAGTCCCGTCTTTGTCCGTAAGTCCGGCCACCCAGGCAGTGAGCTCGCGCATCTCATTCTCCGAGTCATTCTCACCCGGAATGATAAGTGTCGTGAGCTCCACATGACAAAGCTTGACCGCCTCGGTAATAAATTCTTTCACCATACCGAAATCTCCGCCCAGGATGTCGCAGTAGTACCGTTCCGTGAAGCCCTTGAGGTCGATGTTCATCGCGTCGATATACGGTCCGATTTCTTCAAGTATGGAGAGTTCAGCCGTGCCGTTCGTGACAAGAACATTCACCATACCTGCGTCATGGACGAGTTTCGCCGTGTCCAGGATGTACTCATATCCGATAAGCGGTTCATTGTATGTAAACGCAACGCCAATATTGCCCCTCCCGCGGAGAGATACCGCGGCCGCAGCCAGCCTTTCCGGGCTGATGTATTCGGTTTTTCCGGAAAGAGCAAATGCCTCATCCGACCAGGAAATACTGTAATTCTGACAGAACGGGCATCTGAGATTGCAGCCGTAGCTCCCTGCCGACAAGATCATCGATCCCGGCATAAACCTTGAGAGCGGCTTCTTTTCTATTGGATCGAGGGCAAGCGAAGTCAGTCTGCCGTAATTCGCAGCCGTCACTTTGCCATCCGAACAGGTCCTCGCCCCGCAGAAGCCGAGCCCGCCATCCTCTATATGACAATGTCTGAAACAAACATTACAAACAGCCATTTCAATAGTGCCTTATCACTTCAAATCTCTGCAGCTTATATCTGTCGCTTCTGCTGATCCCGCCCTTTCTCATGGCGATATCCACCTGCTGTCTGACGGTGTCCACACCGTCAAGATCCGGCAGCAGAAGTCCCCTTTTCATACCGGAACTCACGATCACACCATACCGTTTGACATCAAGTTCATCTTCCGAATCTATGTATTCCGGTTCTCCCAATATATCGACGTTGATTTCAAGGAATTTGAGTTCGTCTGGTCCTACCTCCGGAAATCTGGGATCGTTTGAGCACGCGCTTATCGCGTTCTGTATGATCTCGTCAGCGACTGATCTCGTTGTCGGTCCGGTCGTGCCAATGCATCCTCTGAGTTCGCCGTGCTCGTGGATCGAGACGAACGCGCCGGCGCGCCTGTTCATCATCTCACCGGGCAGACCTTCCGGCACCCGCAGTTTCTTACGTCTCAGAACAAAGCATTCCACCGCCTGCCTCGCAAGTCTGACGTACTCGTCCGACTTGTCATTTTTCTCTTCG
>JAFOKI010000020.1 GCA_017419895.1 Eubacterium sp.
AAGCCCGCGCTTATAATGCAAGGCGGGAAGGACTTCCAGGTGCTCAAGGACGTCGACTTCGAAGGCTTCAAAGAGCAGCTCGCCGGAAGACCTGATACATATTACAAGCTTTATCCGGACCTAAACCATCTGTTCGTACCCGGAATATACGACAGCATTCTGAAAGCCCAGAAAGAATACAACGTCGAGCGGCACATTGGCGATGAGGTATTCCGCGACATCGCTGAATTCATAAACGGCGCGGATGATCCCGATGAAGAATAAGAATGAAACGCAAGACGTCAATTAATACATTGAATAAACAACCGGCAAAGCTTTTGGCAGCGTTCTTCGCAGTGCTCTTTGTTGCCGTGACCGTCTTTACGTGCGCCGGAATAAACATCCCTGCAGAGGTTTATGCGGACGAGGGTTCATCCGGTTCGGTTTCGGAAGACACCATAACAGCAAGTGATACCCGGGGAAAACTGATCTCTGAAGGAGCTGCCGATACCGACGTTCCGGCAATGAGCTATAACGGCAAGCGGCTGGGAACGATCACAGGATCCATCTATGAGAACGATACCCTGAATCATTTCCCGGAAAGCGAAGTTCTTTATTACAGCGGCGTTCCGGAACTTTATACTGCCCTGCGCACCGAAAAAATAGATGGGTTCGTCATGAGCACAATTACCATGTCTCACCTGGCAAGGCAGCATGACGACATAACCTGGCTTCCCGAACTCCTCTCTACCAGGTACAGATCCTTTGGTTTCACTAAAGATCAAGACGGCGAATCCCTAAGAGACCAGTTCGACGAGATGCTCGCTGAACTCAAAGAGGACGGCACACTCGAGGAGCTCAAGGAGATTTGGTACGGGACCGACGATAGTCTGAAGGTTATAGACACATCAGGACTGACCGGCGAAAACGGAACACTCAACGTCGGCATCAATACGCAGGATGAACCGTATATTTATGTGTCTAATACGGATGACAAAAGCATACTCGGATTCAATATCGATATCGTTACGAGATTTGCCAGAAGATACGGCTACAAGCTCAAATACCACAACACATCGTTCTCTGCCCTTCTTATCGGACTCAGTTCAGGTAAGTTCGACATGATCGCGTCTTCTGTCTCCTACACACCGGAGCGCGGAGAAATGATGATCTTTTCCGATTCTGTATATGAATTGGACAACGTGCTTGCTGTCAGAACCGAGGATATCGATTCTGTGGTCTCCACGGGAACAGCTGATGATCCGGAATACGAGGAAAAAGGGGTCTTCGAAAGGATCATCTACAGTTTCGAGAAAAACTTCATCCGTGAAAAACGCTGGAAACTTATCCTGAGCGGTATAGGAGTGACATGTCTCATTACTGTGATTGCAGGCGCGCTCGGGACGCTAATAGGCTTCCTGATCTGCATGCTTAGGCGTTTGGAGAAACGCTGGATCAACCGACTGGCCGATATTTATGTTTCTCTCCTCAGGGGAATGCCGATCGTCGTGCTGCTCATGATCTTATATTATGTTGTGTTCAGCGGAGCCACTTTCAGCTCTGTCTGGGTCGCTGTCATCGGCTTCTCGCTGAATTTCGGGGCTTCCGTGTCTAGTATAATGCAGTCAGGGATAAACAGTGTCGACAAAGGCCAGAAAGAGGCTGCGCTCGCGCTCGGCTACAGTGAGAACAAAGCGTTCTTCAAATTCGTTTACCCGCAGGCTGCAATGCGTTTCCTGCCTCTCTACACGAGCGAACTCGTCTCGCTTCTGAAGGGCACATCGATAGTCGGATACATCACGATACAGGACCTCACCTCTGTCAGTGATATCATAAGAAGCAGGACATATGAGGCTTTGTTCCCGCTTATAACAAACGCCTTGATATACTTCATCCTGGCATGGATAATCACCAGACTGCTGTCATTGCTTCTGAATCATATAGATCCGAAAAAGAAAGCGGCGTGACGTGCTGAAAATTCCGGAAACTAATCAATTGTCAGTCAACCGCGAATACAGGGAACATACCATGAGTTTACTTAAAATAGAGCATCTGAGAAAAGAATATCCGGGCGTAACTCCCCTCACCGACGTAAACCTCGAGGTGAATAAAGGTGAGATCATTTCCATCATCGGACCTTCCGGGACCGGAAAGTCAACTCTTTTGAAGTGCATCAACCAGCTCGTGCAGCCGACCTCCGGAACGATCATATTCAATGGTGAAGATATCACCGCTCCGGGCTGTGATATTTCGCGCGTTCGACGGAAAATGGGAATGGTTTTCCAGTATTTCAATCTTTTCAATAACCTCAACGTTATTGACAACGTCACCGCTGCGCCGGTCGATCTTCTCAAAAAACCAGTTGATGACGCGTATATTGAAGGAATGGATCTCCTTAAGCGTGTAGGCCTTGCCGAGAAATCAAAGGCTTTTCCCGATGAGCTTTCGGGCGGCCAGCGGCAGCGCGTCGCGATCGCGAGAGCCATTGCCATGAAGCCTGACATCCTTCTTTTCGACGAACCCACTTCCGCGCTCGATCCGACAATGATCGGAGAAGTCCTGATCGTCATACGGAATCTGGCAAAGGAAGGCATGACGATGCTCATCGTTACGCACGAGATGAATTTCGCACGTTACATTTCAACACGGATACTTTACATGGATGAAGGCATCATATATGAGGATGGGACGCCTGAGCAGATCTTCGACCATCCGCAGAAAGAGAAGACCCGCCAGTTCATCAGGCAGCTCAAGATACTTCAGATCGAAATCAATTCAGCCGATTTTGACTTCCCCGGAGTCCAGTCCAGGATACAGCGTTTCGGAAAAGACAACCTTCTCAGCCCGCATGAAATATACGACCTGCAGCTCGTGTTCGAGGAAACAGTCATGCAGGGCATCATAAAGCATATCGAAGATACTCATGCCGGTTACCCGGTAAGGATAACGATCGAACATTCCGATATCGACGATACGTCTGTCTTCTCAGCCACCTACGGCGGTGAAAAGTTCGATCCTCTGAATGACGCTGATGAACTCTCCGCAATGATAATCAGAAACATTGCTTCGGAGGTCAAGTATTCGCGCGGTACCGGCAACAAACTCGAAATCAAGCTCTTATCAAGGAAAAAGAAATAGTGATCCGACGAAACCGCCGGAATGGCGGTTTCTTCTTTACAACACCACTTTAGAGTGGTAAAATGTTAACACATTGAAACGCTATTATTATATTTAAGGAGTTAATCTGTTATGAAAAAACTACTTGTTACTATCCTCATTATCGTTATGTCTGTTGCCGTATTCACAGCATGCGGCTCCAAGGAATCTAAAGTTGATTATGGCGAAGGCTTTGTGTTCAAACACGGATTCGACAGAGACTTCCCGCCGTATTCGCACATAGACGACAACGGCAAGACTTCAGGACTCGACATAGAACTTGCCCAGGCTGTATGCAAGTATTACGGCTGGGAATATGAACCCGTTGCCATCAACTGGGACGCCAAGGACGCTGAACTGGAGGCGGGCAGCATAGACTGCATCTGGTCGGGATTCACCAAGAGCCCGCTCAGAGAGGATAAATATGCCTGGAGTGAACCCTATTCCATCAACACCATCATGATCATGGTCAACGAGGAATCTGACATCAAAACAAAGGCCGACCTCGCGGGCAAGAAGGTAGGCGTACAGACCACCACATCCGCCCAGGAAATGCTCGAACTCGCCGATGAAGAAGGCGGCTGCAAGGATCTTGCTGATACATTCGCTTCAATAGAAGTGTATGACACTTACACCACCGCTATCACAGACCTTAAAGCCGGCGCCATCGACGCTATCGCAATAGACGTCACCATGGGCAATTACGAGATGGGTAAAGTAGACGGTCTGGTTTATCTCGACGAGAAGATCTGCGACGAGATTTATGCTATTGGATTCCGCACAGCTGACACTGAGCTTCGCGACCTTGTAAACGAAGGCATGAAGGCTATCGCAGAGGACGGAACGATGGATGCGATCGGTAAGAATTATCCTGACATCTATGAGAATCTCACAATGATAAACAACTAAAATCGTTACGACTTGCGGTATTAAAAAAGATCTGATCCAAACGAATAATCAACGGCCGTTGCCTAAGGGCAAGTCCCTTTGGCGCGGCTGTTTGTTTTAAACCAGCAGAAAACAGAGGTAGTATAATGACCTTTTCAGTAATGTTAGAAACCATGGGCTCGGGCATGCTCAAGACGATAGGTATATTCGTATTGACGCTTCTCGGTTCCCTGCCCCTCGGCATGGTCGTTGCCCTTCTCCGGAAATCCAAGTTTACCGTAGTCCGGAAAATAATCAGTGTATACATATCCATAATCCGCGGAACGCCGCTCATGCTTCAGCTTCTCGTCTGGTACTTCGGACCGTTCTATCTGTTCGGAATGTCGATAGGAAACTGGCGGTTCCCCGCTTTGATCATCGGCTTTGTGTTCAACTACGCGGCATATTTTGCCGAAATCTACCGCGGGGGAATCGAGTCGATCCCAATCGGTCAATATGAGGCGGCTGAAGTACTGGGCTACACAAAGACCCAGACATTCATGTGCATAGTCCTTCCGCAGGTCATCAAAAGGATACTGCCAGCCGTTACGAATGAAGTCATCACCCTTGTAAAGGATACTTCCCTCGCATTCACACTGGCTTACCAGGAAGTATTCTCACTGGCGAAGCAGATATCAGCTTCACAGGCCTCGTTCATGCCTTTCCTGATCGCGGGCATTTTCTACTTCGTCGCGAACTACTTTGTGGAGAGAGTAATGCTGCGGTTCGAGAAATCGATGGATTACTACAAGTAAGGCGGTGCAGTTATGATAATAGAAATGAACAACATCAAAAAACAGTTTGATGGCCTGGTAGTCCTTAAAGATATCAGTTTCGGCGTTGACAGCGGAGAAGTCGTCAGCGTCATCGGACCATCCGGTTCCGGAAAATCCACGTTGCTCAGGTGCGCCACATTCCTCGAAACGATCGACGGCGGCGAGATCCTTTACATGGGGGAACACGCTGCTAAAACCGATGAAAACGGAACCGTTTCATATGTTGGAGCCCAGGATCTCAGACGTTTCAGAAACTACTGCGGTCTGGTTTTCCAGCAGTTCAATCTGTTCCCGCATTACAGCGTTCTCAAAAACCTGACCGATGCTCCGATCAAGGTCCAGAAAAGGAGTAAGGATGAGGCAGAAGCATCCGCGATGGAGCTTCTCGCCAAAATGGGCATCGCCGACAAAGCAAACGCTTACCCGTTCCAGCTTTCCGGCGGACAGCAGCAGCGTGTCGCGATAGCCCGCGCGCTTGCGATGAAACCTGAGATACTGTTCTTCGACGAGCCCACGTCCGCTCTCGACCCCGAGCTCACAGGCGAAGTACTTAAGGTCATCCGCC
>JAFOKI010000180.1 GCA_017419895.1 Eubacterium sp.
ACTTCAAAGTCAAATCATCCGATGGAACGATCACCGTTAAGAAAGGTTTGAAGAAGGGGACGTATAAAGTCAAGATAAAAGTAAGAGATGCGGGCAACAATTTGTTCAATTCTTTGACAAAGACGGTAACGGTTAAAGTAAAAGTCAAATAGGTGATTGATATACAGCTGAACGGGGTTCGCACGAACCCCGTTTTTATGTATAATATTTACAAAATACAAAAAGGAGTGGATCATGATGGAAAACAAGAGCAAAAAAGTATTGACAACAGGGACCGTTATCATCTGTTTGATCCTCCTTATCTTTGTGGCTTTGCAGCTTTCGGGATGCAGCGGACCAAAGGAATTGCCGAAACCGGAGATCACAGGTGGCGCCAGGGGAGAAATGGGTATAGACAAGAATGTTAACGAGTCTACCATCGACGATTATCTGGGAAGGGATGAAGCGGTTTACCGGGATATGAGAATGCTGGAAGACCCGGCTCAGTACGAAAACATCGGCGGTGACCGTTTCCTGTCAGGATATGTTGAAGGATTCGAAGTCGTACCTCTTCCGTATATCATCCCGATCTATGGCCTTCCAAGCGCTGTGGGAGAGACATATTCCGGTGAGACGCTGTTCAGCAATTATGGCGGTGTCTATATACCAAATTACGAAGAATCCATGAGCATAATAGAGGAAATATTCCCTAAGGATAAGGTTATTTTCCTGATGTGCGGAGGCGGCGGATACGCGGGTATGACAAAGAATTTCCTGGTATCCATGGGCTGGGACCCGGACAAGATATATAACGCAGGCGGCTACTGGTTCTATAAAGGCAAGAATAACATTGAAGTCAAAAAAGAAGAAAACGGAAAAGTGACGTATGACTTCGAGAGCGTACCTTACCATAACATCGATTTCAGTAAACTAACACCGCTTGAATTTGATGAAGAGGCGTTTGAGAAACAGGAAGTGGCTGTCACAGATCTGATTCTGAGCACCGAAAAGATAGAACTGGAAGAAGACACATCATACCAGCTGAATGCGATCATATTACCCAACGAAGCAGGCGGCAAGGAATTGTCATGGGCAAGCAGCGACAGCTCCATCGCATATATGTATGGGTATGGTCTTGTGAGAGGTGTTAAACCGGGTACCACTACAGTAACGGTTTCGTCTTCTGACGGCAGCGTGACGGCTTCGTGCGAAGTGACTGTTACTGAACGGGCGGATACCGAACATGTGAAATTGGACGATTTGTCTAAGGAAGCGGAAACATTTGCCGCAAACAATCCGAACGCGATCATGCATGAGTTCGGCAAGATCGATGAAGATATGGAAAAGGCAGCCAAAGACGGATATTATGAGTCCGACGGCGAAGGAGGCTACACTGCTACGGATCTTTGGAGGGAAGAATACGAAAGATATTCAGCAGAAGCCGACAAAGCCATTGGTGTGAGGACGGAAATCCTGAATAAGCTCGCTAAGGAGAAGCGGTCCTTCATACTTCTGATTTATACCAAGGACTGTGAGGGCAGGACGTATCACGCGACGGAAGGCGCCGAAAAAGTTCTTAAAGAAAGCGGTATTCCGTATTTTTACACAAACGATATGGTCTCGGAATTCGACAGGTCACTCTATGATTCGGTTCTGGATTATGAAAAAGCAGTCCAATCCTCAATCGTGATTTATAAAGAAGGAGAAATCTACGCAGGCCTGAATCCGGATGTGGATGCGATCAAGAGTGATGAAGAGGTCCGTAACTGGCTGAAAAAATACATCGATCTTGACTAAGATTGACGCTTGTATTATCCAATTGTAAAACAAACCCCGGAGCGGGCAGACGCTCCGGGGTTTTGCCTGATGTCAATGAGTAATGTCAGTACCTTATATGCAGGAACTGGTTTCCGGTGTAATCCTGCCAGATGGAGTCGCATTTTTCAAGAAGGTCTGCGGGAAGCGGACCTTTTTCGATACTTTCCATGTTCTGGAGGAGCTGCGTTTCTTTCGTAAATCCTACGAGAACTGAAGTAACGGCAGGATTCGAAATGACCCATCTCGCAGCGAATTCAGCCGGAGTCATGCCGGCGTCGTCAGCGATCGCTGCCAGTTTTTCGACCGCATCGAAGCAGTCATCTTTCCAATAGCGGCCGGTATACATATTGCCGAGGCGGTCCACAGTGAAACGTCCCGACGTCGGTTTTACATCGCGTTTGTACTTCCCGGTCAGAATGCCTCCGGCGAGAGGATTATATGTAACTAGCCCGATATCGTGAGCTTTGCAGAATGGCACGAATTCAACGTCGATGGATCTTGTGATCTGGTTGTAGACCATCTGAGTCACTACCGGCTTGCAGAGGCCAAGAGTCTCGGCTTTCCATAAAGCCTCGCATACTCCCCATGAAGGGAAGTTCGACATTCCGATGTATCGGGCTTTTCCGGAGCGGACGATATCAGTGTATGTTTCAAGCGCTTCTTCGATGTCTGTAACCCAATCCGGCATGTGCATGTAATATATGTCGACATAGTCGGTATTCAGGCGCTTGAGCGAACGATCGAGTTCGCGCATCACACTCGAGCGTGAGAGACCTCTGTCGAGCGGACCTTTGCCGATCGTGTCGCCCGCCTTTGTTGCGATGATAACGTCATCCTCATTTTCATGCTTGCTCCGGGTATGCTGCTTGGGCTGATGAACGCAACGACGGAGATGATGGAGATCGGAATTACTTCATTCCGTCTGCTCACGCTGTCCCAGTGCTTCATGGGGGCGACTATTGTTATGGTACAGATATTCCCGCCACTCAAGAAATCATATATCTCGATGGCGTCGGCTTTGTTCAGGCAGGTGCTTTTGCTGGTTCCGCTGACTATGCTTCTTTCAACAAAGTTCGGGATGAACGGTATATGGATCGGGATATTCCTTGCGGATCTGATTAATTTCATATTTGTGATTGGTGCAAATATATGGCTCAGGAAAAAAGTTTTGTCTGAGTGGTGATGTATACATGCTTAGTTTGTGTTATAATATAATATAATGTGCTGACGCACGGATAACGCTAATATTCGGGCAGCGGCTGGATTCCGCGCCCACCCGGAGGACAATACATGGATATCATTAAAAACAAAGATGGCAGCGCGCTTAACGTATCGGTGATCGGAAGACTTGATACTTCCACAGCGCCTGAGCTTGAAAGCTCCCTGAAAGAGTCGATTGACGGAGTAACTGAACTCACAATGGATCTTGCGGGAATGGAATACATTTCATCCGCCGGACTCAGAGTTCTGCTTTCCATGCAGAAAACGATGAACGCTCAGGGTGCCATGAAAGTCACCGGCGTAAACGATACTGTCATGGAGATTTTTGAAGTTACGGGCTTTGCCGATATCCTGACCATCGAATAAGGAAATGCCATGCCGAATAAAAGTATAAAACAAACTACGGCGGCATTTGAGATCGAGGTTGAGGCGACTAAAGATAATCTGGTAAAAGTCATGGCATTCGTGGATTCGCATCTGGAAGACGCGGATTGCCCAATGAAACATCAGTTCCAGATCGATGTCGCCGTGGAAGAGATATTCGTAAATATCGCGAGTTACGCGTATGCCCCCGGAACGGGGCGCGCGGTTGTTCGCATGGAATTATCCGGAGAACCGGCTGAGGCAAGGATAACATTCATTGATCAGGGAATGCCATATGATCCTCTTAAAAAAGAAGATCCGGATATTACACTATCTGCGGCTGACCGCAAAATCGGCGGACTCGGTATTTACATCGTGAAACAGTCGATGGATAAAATGGAGTATGAATACAGGGATGGGAGCAATGTACTGACTCTCACCAAAAAGCTCCAGTGAAACGCTGATTGATTCTGCCAGTGCTGCCGGCATTCCGTTGCCGGCAGCATTGTATTATTGTTCATCAGTAACCGGTAACCGATAATATGATATACATAATCAGACATGGACAAACTGCGCTGAACAAAGCCCGTGCTCTACAAGGCCGCAGCGATCTGCCTCTCAACGAGGCCGGTATTGCCGAGGCGGAAGCAGCTGGAAAAGCGCTTGAAGAACGCGGCATAAGATTATCCCGCGTTTTTTCGAGTCCTCTTGTGCGCGCTGTCAGGACCGCGGAGCTTGCTGCCCCGGGAGTTATTATCGAAACTGATGACCGTCTTCTGGAAATGGATTATGGTCCGTATGAAGGCACAGATCTCAAGAATCCGCCGCCCGAAATCAGGTTCTTTTTCAGTGATTTCGTGAACAATCCCGCGCCTGAAGGCATGGAGCAGCTTGCGGATGTGGTGAAAAGAGCCGGCTCATTTTTGGAAGACATAAAGGATATCGGAGGTGATATCCTGGTTTCGACACACGCAATCGCGATGAAAGGACTGCTCGAATACCTTACGCCTGGATCGAACGGCAGTTACTGGGCAAAACGGATCGGCAACTGCGATATATATTATTCCGATTTCAATGAAGGCGGCAAGGGAGTGCCGCA
>JAFOKI010000181.1 GCA_017419895.1 Eubacterium sp.
CTTTCACTTATATTACAACCGGACAGGACAAAAGGTTCAAATGGATCCAAAGAGTTTTGGACTGTTTATCATGTTATTCCGACATTCTGCAGAATATACAGAAGGGTATGTCGGAATGCTCCGACATGATTGCATAAAATGATGCTTGTTTGTCGGAATGACGCTGTGTTTTCGGACAAGAGATTTCAAAATGCCTTGTTAAACCTCGATAAGCTGGCAGAGCTGGATGTAATTCAGCATCACTTCCGACATTTTTGCAGTAGAAATAATGCTTCTGTCGGAGCTTTCCGCAAAAAAAGGATGTTTGCGCGCGTTTGTGTCGGAATAACTCGAATCCTGTGCGGGAAGAATTCCAAAATGGCCTTTTCTAGTGACACTGCGGGACTTGCGTTGTAAACTGTAATTGGAAAGAGAGGAAGGAAGCATGAAATACGATTTCACGTCCATCATGGACAGACATGGAAAAGATGCTGTCGCTGTCGACGGTATAGGAATAAAGAAAGAGTGGGGCGCCCCGGACGCGCCTGATCCCGGGTTTGATGCGATCCCGATGTGGGTCGCGGATATGAATTTTCCGACTGCGCCGACCATCATCAGCGCAATGGAAGAGCGACTTAAACATCCCGCGTTCGGATATTTCGAGCCGACCGACGAGTATTACGGTTCGATAATCCGTTGGATGGAAACGCGCCATGGGATGACCGATTTGACTCCCGAGTGCATTGGCTATGAAAACGGAGTGCTCGGAGGTGTTGTTAGCGCGCTCAATATTATGTGCTCCCGTGGGGACAAAGTGTTTCTCCACTCTCCGGTTTATGTGGGCTTCCGGGAAACCATGAAGAACAATGGTTATCATCCTGTCTATAGTCCGCTTGTCCGTGATGCTGATGGGGTGTGGAGAATGGATCTGGCGGACATGGAACAGAAACTCAGGGACGAAAACATCCATGCTGCTATTTTCTGCTCGCCGCACAATCCTACCGGAAGAGTATGGGAAAAGGCTGAACTTAAGGCGGCGTTCGATTTATTCGAGAAATATGACGTAAAGGTCATCAGCGACGAAATATGGTCGGACATAATACTGGGCGGAAACAAGCATATCCCGGCCCAGATGGTGAGCGATTACGCGAGAGAGAATACTGTAGCGCTGTACGCTCCATCCAAGACGTTCAATCTCGCGGGTCTGGTCGGAAGCTACCACATCATTTTCAATAAGACGATCAGGGACAGATTTCTGAAAGAGTCGTCGCTTTCGCACTACAATTCTATGAATGTCCTTTCGATGCACGCTCTTGTCGGCGCATATAAAAATGAGGGCATGGAATGGGTAGATGAGCTTACAGCTGTACTGACCGGGAACGTCAGGTTTGCTGTCGATTTTATCCGTGAGCATTTCGAGGGCGTCACAGTGTCCGAACCGCAGGGCACGTATATGCTGTTCCTCGACTGCGGGGAGTGGTGCAGTGAGCATGGATGCGCGCACGATGACCTGTTAAAGGCCGGCTGGCGGGTCGGTGTCGCGTGGCAGGATGGCGCGATGTTCCGCGGACCGGAATCGATCAGGATGAACCTTGCGCTGCCGAGGAGCAGGGTAGAAGAGGCTTTCCGCAGGCTAGACGAGTATGTGTTCAACAAAGCGTGAAATTGCCGGCTTTTAAGATAATGCATTCTATGGAAAACAAAAGACTCGGATACATATACATAACTGCTGCGACACTTTGTTTTTGTCTGACCGAGATCACGCTCAAGACTGTTGCCGGAGTGTTCAACCCGATACAGATCAATATAATGAGGTTCCTTTTCGGTGGCCTTGTTCTCTTGCCTTTTGTGCTCGGGAAAATAAGAAGAGACGGGATACACTTCTCCGCGGGCGACTTGAGAAGGTTTGCGCTTTCAGGTTTTTTGCAGATATGCGTTGCAATGACTCTATATCAGATAGCGCTGAAACATGTGGAAGCGTCAGCCTGTGCTTTGATTTTCTCGATAAATCCGTTGTTCATTCTGGTTCTCGCATATCTTTTTCTCGGTGAGCCCATTACAAAGAAGAATGTGACCGCGCTCGCGCTGGAGATCGTAGGGATTTTGTTCGTTATCAATGTTTTCGCGGCTGATCTTGATCTGGCAGGGACGGTATTCGCTGTCGCGGCACCTTTATTCTTTTCTGTTTATGCGGTCATGGGAAGGGAGCCTGCCCGGAAATACGGCGGAATGACAAACACATGCATGAGTTTTCTTTTCGGAGCATGTGAGTTGATAATATTCGCGTTGTTTACAAATGTCCCGGCTATAGGAAGCGCGTTTTCATCGGTTGGGCTTTCAATGTTTGATTCGATTCCTTTTATTAAAGGGCTCGACACGCGCACGATACCGATCGTTCTGCTGAACGGTCTGGTGCTGACAGGCGGCGGATTCACGAGCTATTTCAAGGCGATGGAAAATGTTTCGGTCAATACGGTTTCTCTCGTGTATTTTTTCAAGCCGATCCTGACTCCTATCCTTGCCCTCATTCTGCTCGCTGAACCGCTGACTATGACCAAGACGGTCGGGATCCTTTTCATTTTGGCCGGCTCGCTGGTCAATATGCTTTGACAAAGCTGTCTAATAGGTGTAAAATTTCTATCGTAGGCAAAGGCGTTTACAATTGGCATGTTTGCCATGCGTAAACGCTTTTTTTGTAAAGGAGGATAGCATATGAGTGCAAACAAAGGCCCCCTCTCGGGCATTAGAGTGCTCGACCTCGGAAGACACGTTTCCTGTCCGATCTGTGCACAGACACTGGGCGACCTCGGAGCGGAAGTAATCAAGCTCGAAAAGGTCGGATTCGGTGACGATACGCGTCACAGCGGAAAATTCCTTGGCGAACAAAGCATGTACTTCTGGTCGAACAACCGCAACAAGAAAAGTGTATCGATCAATTTCAGAACCGACGAGGGCAAGCAGGTCCTTAAGAAGCTGATAGAAAAATCGGACGTGATCCTTGAGAACTTCCGTCCCGGCACCATGGAAAAGATGGGATTTGGATGGGAAGCTGTCCATGAGATCAACCCGAGGATCATAATGGGTTCCATCAGCGGCTATGGCGCGGGCAGCCCGTACCAGAACAGGCCGGGCTTTGACTCTATGATATCCGCCCAGTCCGGTATCATGGACATCAACCGCACGGAAGAAGACGGCCCCAAGATCACGGGAGGTATCTGGTTCATTGATATCCTTGCGGGTATGTGGACGGCTATAGGTGTGCTTTCCGCGCTTCATCGCCGTGAAACGACGGGCGAAGGCGAGTATGTCGACACAGCGATGTACGACAGCGCGCTCTTTACCATAAACCAGCTTTTGCCATACGCGGAGAAGACCGGTGAGATCTCAAGATCCAGCCTCAAGAACGCGTATAACTGCCCGGCGGGACGTTTCCGTTCAAAGGACGGTTATGTCATCTGCCTCGCGGGAAGCGACGGGCTTTATCAGAGACTTCTTACACTGACGGATGACCCGTTCCTGCACGATCCGAAATTCGCGAAACTCGAGAACCGCGTCGCGCCTGAATACATTGACGACATCAACGCTCACGTAGAGCAGCTCATGATGACCAAGACGGGTGACGAGTGGGACGAGCTCTTCGACAAAGCCGGCATAACTGGCGGCAAGATCAAAGACCTGAATGACGTCCTGAAAGACCCGGCTGCCCATTCGAGAAATGCCACGGTCAAGATGGAAGTTCCTGGTTACGGTCCGGTGTCTTTCTCGGGATTCCCGATCAACATGTCCGGAGAGGAATTCGAATTCACACCGCCTCCGGCAGCGGTCGGCCAGGATACTGCGGAGGTTTTGAGCTCAGTTCTCGGTATGACAGATGAGGAAATCGAGGCGTATCACGCGGCAGGCAATTAAATGACATAAGCTCCGTTTGGGAGACGATATAAACTTTGTTAAATTCTAAGGAGGAATTCAAAATGGCAGAGGAAAAACTCGTACTTTGTGAGAAGAAAGGGTACATCGGATACATCATCATCAACAGACCCGACAAGATGAACGGGATCAACCGCGACACATACGCGGCTATCGCGGACGCCTGCGACTATTTCGAAGAGCAGGATGACATCAAAGTCGTTGTCATCAAAGGCGCGGGAAGGTGCTTCTCCGCAGGTTTCGACCTCAGCACGACTGTCGGAAAAGAAACCAATGAGACGCAGAGGAGAGCTTACGAGAAATACGGAAACAGAACCAGAAAAAAGATCTGGGACATGACCAAGCCGACGATCGCTCAGGTCCACAGTTATTGTTACGGCGGAGCGCATGACATCGCTCTCGCGTGCGACTTCTGCATCGTTTCCGACGACGCTTCCATGGGCGTCAACGAGATCCAGTTCGGACAGGGTGCTACATTCCTCGCTATGCCGTACATGATCAATCTCCGCAAAGCCCGTGAATACCTGCTCACAGGTAAATTCTATGACGGTCAGACAGCTGTCGAGATCGGCATCGCGAACAAGTGCGTGATCTGCGACCCCGAGAACAAATATGACGCCAAGAAAGAGCCGGAACTCAAGCATCAGGAACTGGAACAGGCAGTCCTCGAGTTCGCGAAGGATCTCGCGAAAGTTCCAAGGAACGCTATGGCTCTCCAGAAGAGATCTCTCAACAGAGCGGTCGAGGCTATGGGCTTCGCTATGATGAGAGAAGAGTGGCTCGATACTCTCTGCCTCGGAATGTGCTGGGAAGATCCCGAAGTCACAGAGTTCAACAACAAACTCAAGGAGCTTGGCAGCCTGAAAGCAGCAAGAGCCTGGAGAGAAGAGAAATATTCCAACATCTGATAGAGCATACTGTTGACAACAAAGCGCCCCGCCCGGATCACCGGGCGGGGCTTTTGATGCAATACAAAAGCCGCACATTTTAATGAAGAAGCGCGATGCGGAGGGTGCGGCTTTATTGTTAATGATCTGCCGGCAGCAACAGGTGGAGAAGATCGCTGCCGGAGATGCTCAACGGTATTGGAACCGCCGGATCAGTCAGCCTGAGCCGGGGTGTCCCAAAGAAGGAGTTTGGTTCCGATGCCTTTATCAAGTGCTCTGTGATAGAGGTCGTATCCGAGCGCTACATCGAATATGGCCATGCCGCTTGCGATGAAGCAGATCTTCTGGTCTTCGCTCTCACGGCCGACTTTTGTACCGTTGATGACTTCGCCTATATTCACGGTCTCAGGTGAGTTGAGCGCGGGTTTCTTGCCCTCGTCGATCAGGTGGAACATCGGTCCGCCGATGACTGTCTTGTAGAAGGCTTCTTTGTCGCCGGAAATGATCGCGTCCTCGACATAAGCCTCGTGGAGTCTGTAGTTGTCCCAGACGACTTTCATGTTCATCCAGAACGCTTCATCGCCGTTTAGCGGGCCGGAAGCCAGGACGGTGCAACCCGGTTTGATCCATTCACTGTTAAAGATCAGCGGGACTGTACGGGACGCCGCGACGTTAAGAACGTCAGCCTGGCGTGTCGCGGTCTCAAGGTCGTTTTCGACGACAGCTTCGATACCGTAAGTTTCGGTACAGTACTTGGCGAGAGCGATCGCTCTGGGTTCAGAATGGTTGTGGCAGATGACTTTCTTAAGGTTGGGCATCTCGCCAACGATGTTCTGCAGGCAGGATTTTCCAATCGCACCGCAGCCGACTATCGTCAGAACTTCGGAATCTTTTCTCGCGAGGTGACGGACGGCTACAGCAGGGACTGCTCCCGTTCTGGCGGCAGAAATCAGGTTGCCGCTCATGTAGGCGATCGGGGCGCCGGTATCTTTATCGTTCAGCGTGGTCATGAGGATACTTCTCGGGAGCCCCTCATATCTGTTTTCCGCGTTTGAACCGTAGAATTTACAGCCCGCGGTCGCGAACCTGCCGCCTATGTAGGCTGGCATCGCGACGAAACGTCTGTCCGGACCGTCTTTAGGCATGTTGTCGAACTCGGGCTCCTTCGGGAAAGTCACATAAATGCCGTGGCTGTTGTGGTTGGGACCGCCCATGACATAATCGCCCTTATCGATCAGCCGGAATACTTCTTCAGCGTTATTTACACAAAGCTCCGCGTCGAGAACGCCGGCTTCCACTACTTCCGGCTCCGACAAGTAAAGAAATTCAACCCTTTTTCCCATAATACTGTCTCCTTTTAAACAAAGAAAAAAGCCGCAGTCCAAAAAGGAATGCGACTTCATTGCCACTGATATTTTAACTATAGCACTTACGACCCGATTGTCAAGAAAAACGTTGATACAGCAGGTACCGCACGGTGTGGAGATTGTTTTTAGATGGCTGCTATGATAAAATTCTAAGCAGGAAATGACGGATCGAACACGGCTCAGGCGGTC
>JAFOKI010000182.1 GCA_017419895.1 Eubacterium sp.
GTTAACGAAAAGGTCCGGGCTGTTCATGCACTCGTCAAGGTGGGCTTCGTTAAAAGCCAGGCCCTTTTCCTTAAGTCTCTGCTTGATCTCACGGTACGTAAGGCCTTCCGGGAATGTGATACGCACGACCTCCGGCTCCTGGCAGAGAAGATACATCATCTCGTCATAAGTAAGGTCCGGAGTCAGGAAGTGTGTACCTGCGAGGTATCCGCCGTCGAATCCGTTGAACTTACTCATGATGGAAAACGTCATGGTATTTTTGATAAGACCCGCTTCTTTAAGCTTATCCGCGATATCGCCTGTGGTATCACCGGAGCGGATAACGATCATGACGGAGCCGGGGGTATCCTGGTTGATGACCAGTTCCTCCGTCTCGATCCTTTTCTCCAGATTCTTAAAACGGGCATTCTGGGAAATGACGTAGTTATATCCGAGGAATACGCCGATCACTCCGCAGACGATCAACGCTGTAACTGCGATCAGAACACGCAATGCAATCGATACTTTTCTCGAAAACATGACGTTTTTATCTCCTTCCGGGAGGTCCTTCCCGCCTATATTACGGCAAAAGCACCTGTCCCTTAGCTGTTCTTCTTAGCAGCGCGGTCCTTCGCACGAAGTTCTGTGGAAAGGATCTTCTTACGAAGACGGATGTTCTTCGGTGTGACTTCGCAAAGCTCATCGTCTCCTACGAACTCGAGGCACTGCTCGAGGCTGTAGTTCAGAGGCGGTGTCAGGCGGAGCGCATCATCCGAACCTGCGGCACGCATATTCGTAACGTGCTTCTTCTTGCAGACGTTGACCGTGATATCCTCGTTTTTCGGGTTGATACCGACGATCATGCCCTCATAGACCGGTGTTCCGGCACCGATGAAGAGCTGTCCTCTTTCCTGTGCATTATAAAGACCGTAAGTCATTGCCTCGCCACTCTCGAACGCTACCAGTACACCGTGGGAGCGTGTCTCGATCTCGCCGGCAAACGGCTCAAATCCGCTGATTACGCTGTTCATTATACCATTGCCCTTAGTGTCGGTCAAAAACTCGGTACGGTAGCCGAGGATACCTCTGGACGGTACTTTGAACTCCAGACGTGTATAACCTTTCTCCGGCGGGAACATGTTGACCATCTCGGCTTTTCTGGCACCAAGCTTTTCGATAACGGCGCCCACATAATCTTCCGGAACGTCGATCAGGAGCATTTCAACAGGCTCACAAAGCACGCCATCCACTTCCTTTAAGATAACCTGCGGACGGGATACCTGGAACTCGTAGCCTTCACGGCGCATTGTCTCAATGAGGATGGAAAGGTGGAGCTCACCTCTTCCCTTAACTACGAAGGCTTCAGTGGTATCTGTTTCTTCCAGTCTCATGGAAACGTTGGTCTCCATCTCTTTAAAGAGACGGTCACGGAGGTGTCTGGATGTGACGAACTTACCGTCCTGACCGGCAAACGGGCTGTCGTTTACGGAGAAGGTCATGGCGATGGTCGGCTCATCGATATCGACGAACGGCAGCGGCTCCGGGCAGTCCTGGGCGCAGATGGTATCACCGATGTTGATCTCCGGAATACCGGCAACGCAGACGATCTCACCGACGGAAGCTTCCTGTACTTCCTGACGTCCCAGGCCCTGGAAGCGGAGAAGCTTAACGATACGTGCGTTCTTCGTGGTGTTGTCATCGTATGTGCAGACGACCACCGGCTGGTTCTGCTTGATCGTACCTCTTTCGATACGGCCGATGGCGATACGTCCGATATACGGATCAGAGTCAATGTTACTTACGAGGAGCTGCAGAGGTCCTTCGGTATCACCTTCCGGACACGGGATATTCTCGATGATCGCATCCAGAAGCGGGCAGAAATCCAGATCTTTTCCGTCGATATATTCCTGCAGATCCGTGGTGGCAAGACCAACCTTACCGGATGTGTAGATGATCGGGAAATCGATCTGCTCATCGTCGGCGCCCAATTCGATAAAGAGCTCGAGGACCATATCTACGACCTCAAGAGCACGCTCATCCGGACGGTCGATCTTATTGATGCAGACGATCGGCTTCAAGCCCATCTCCAATGCCTTACGAAGTACGAAACGGGTCTGCGGCATCGGTCCGTCATACGCATCTACGACCAGAAGTACGCCGTCTACCATTTTCAGTACACGCTCTACCTCACCACCGAAGTCGGCATGGCCGGGGGTGTCTACTACGTTGATTCTGTAGTTCTTATAGGAGATAGCCGTATTCTTGGCCAGGATCGTGATACCACGCTCACGCTCCAGGTCATTACTATCCATGACCTGCTCCACGATCTGCTCATTTTCACGGTAGATACCCGCCTGCTTCAGCATCGAGTCAACGATAGTGGTCTTACCGTGGTCAACGTGCGCGATAATAGCGATGTTTCTCAGGTTCTCAATCTTTGTCATACTTCTTGTCATTCCCTTCTGGTTTTAAGTCCTTCTTCTTATCTTTTTCCCTCATGTATATTCGTATCGGCGTACCGGCGAAATCAAAATTCTTTCGGAGCTGGTTCTCCAGATACCGCTCGTATGAGAAATGCATCAGGTTCTGATCATTGACGAACAGGATGAACTGCGGAGGATAGACCGCCACCTGTGTCCCGTAGTAGATCTTTAAGTGCTTTCCTTTATCCTGCGGTGTCGGCACCATGGCCACACATTCCGTGATGAGGTCATTGAGCATACCGGTCTTTAAACGTCTTCCGGCATTCTCATAGACCCGCTTGATCTGTTCGAAAAGTTTATCCACACGCTGACCGGTCTTGGCAGAAATAAAGACCACCGGCGCATAGCTCATAAAGGCGAATCGATCCTTGAGCTGGCGCTCCATGGCCTCCAGTGTTCCTGTCTCTTTATCGATCAGGTCCCATTTATTTACGGCGAATATACAGGCTTTACCGGCATTATGGGCGTAACCGGCCACCTTCGTATCCTGCTCCGTCACACCTTCTGTGGCATCGATCAGGATGACGCAGACATTGGCTTTTTCAATAGCGGAAAGGGAGCGGATCATACTGAATTTCTCGATGGCATCCTCGATCCGGCCCTTTTTCCGAAGTCCGGCGGTATCCACGATAGTGAAGGATCCGTGCTTATTCTCGACGAGAGAGTCGATGGCATCTCTCGTGGTACCCGGGATATCCGAAACGATAGAACGCTCGGAACCGGTCATATAATTCGAAAGAGAGGATTTCCCGGCATTCGGCTTACCGATCAGCGCGACACGGATGGTATCATTATTCTCCTCATCCGTCAGTTCCTTCGGGAAATGCTCATAAATGGCATCCAACATCTCGCCGATGCCCAGGCGGTGGGACGCGGAGATCGGATAGATCTCGCCCAGACCCAGATTATAGAATTCATACA